>NZ_JBFAYB010000108.1:0-27232 GCF_040681075.1 Streptomyces sp. NPDC051907
GTCGGCCTCCAGCGCCGCCGCCCCCGCGTCGAAGCGGCTGATCTCCAGCAGGTCGGAGAGCAGCGACTCGAAACGGTCGAGCTGGTCGCCGAGAACCTGCCGGTGATCCTGCAGATCAGCGAGAACACCGCCCGCTACCACGGCTCGCTCGAGCCGATCGGTCTCGCCGCCCTCGCCGTCGCGCGGGAGGCGAGGACGCCGGTGGCCGTGCATCTGGACCACGCGGAGTCGGCGCAGCTCGTACGGCAGGCGGCCGAACTCGGCTTCACCTCGGTGATGTTCGACGGCGCGCGACTTCCGTACGAGCAGAACACCGCCGCCACCAGGGACGTCGTGGCCTACTGCCACGCCCGCGAGGTCTTCGTCGAGGCGGAGCTCGGCGAGATCGGCGGCAAGGACGGCGCCCATGCCCCGGGGGTGCGGACCGACCCGGACGAGGCGCGGGAGTTCGTCGCGGCGACCGGCGTCGACTCCCTGGCCGTGGCGGTGGGCAGCTCCCACGCGATGCTCACCCGGGACGCCGTCCTGGACTTCGGCCTCATCGGCCGGCTGCGGCAGAGCGTGAGCGTGCCGCTGGTCCTGCACGGGTCCTCCGGCGTCGACGACGCGGGACTGGCCAAGGCCGTGAGGGCGGGGATGACGAAGATCAACGTCTCCACGCATCTCAACAAGTCGTTCACCCGGGCCGTCCGGTCGTACCTGGCCGAGCACCCTCATGTCGCCGACCCCCGCAGGTATCTGGGTCCCGCTCGCGACGCCGTGGCAGCGGACGTCGCGCGCCTGCTGCGGGTCTTCGGCGGCGCCGAGCCGCACTGAGTCAGGCGGGCGGCGTCGGCTTCGCCCGACGCCGCCCCCTCGCCCTTCCCTGCCCGTCACGGCGCGGCGCGCAGGGCGAGAAAAGTCCAAGGGGTCGTCGGCGCCGTGCCGTTGACCCGGCTGCGCCCGGCTGTGACACTCACAAGTCAGCCAAGTGGTTTAGACCACTTGGAGCCTTCCGTGTCCCGTCATGCCCCGCCTTCCGGCTGACGGAGGGTTGTGCCATGAGGAGTCATGTCATGACCCTGACGGCACGGTGTCGAGCAGGGGAGGAACAGTGTCGAGCATTGGAGGAACAGTGAGGACAAGGTTCGCCTGGCGTCTCCCGGCCGCTGCCGCCGTCGCCGCGGCCGTCGCGCTGAGCAACGCGACACCGCCTCCGGCCACCGACCCCCAGCCCGCGACGACGGCCCTGCCGGCCGTCTCGCCCAACCCCCAGTCCCTCGCCCGCACCGGCGACGACGTCGCCGTCACCGGCCGGGTCCTCGTGGTCGCCGACGAGCGGACCGACGCCCCGGCCAGAGACCGCCTCATGGAGTACCTCACGGCCCATGGCGCCTCCCGCGTCGAGGTCGCCGACCCCCGCCGCATGCCGAAGCCCTCCCCGGGCCGGCTGACCGTGCTTGTGGGCCCGGCGGAGCGGCCCGACATCGCACGGGCGCTCGGCCGCACCCCGAGCCCCGACCGCGCCGAGGGCTACGCGATCACGGTCAGCCGGGGCAGACACGGCGCCCCCGACGTCGTAGCACTCGGCGGCCACGACGGCAGCGGCCAGTTCTACGCCGTCCAGACCCTGCGCCAGCTCTTCCACCGCGCGGGCGGCGGCCGCTCGAAGATCTCGAACGTACGGGTCAGCGACTTCCCGTCGATGGCGCTGCGCGGCACGATCGAGGGCTTCTACGGACAGCCCTGGACGCACGCCGAACGCCTGGACCAGATGGACTTCTACGGCGACGTCAAGGCCAACACCTACATCTACGCGCCCAAGGACGACCCCTACCACCGCGGCAAGTGGCGGGACCCCTACCCCGCCGACAAGCTCGACGAACTCGGCGAGCTCGTCCAGCGCGCGACGGCCAACCATGTGCGCTTCACCTTCGCCGTCTCTCCCGGCGAGTCCATCTGCTACTCCGATCCCGCCGACCGCACCGCCCTCAAAGCCAAGCTGCAAGCCATGTACGACCTGGGCGCCCGCGCCTTCTCCATCCCGCTCGACGACATCAGCTACACCAAGTGGAACTGCGCCGCCGACCTGAGGACGTACGGCGCCCCCGGACGGGCCGCCGCGGCCGCCGCACAGGTCGACCTGCTCAACGACGTGCAGCGGAACTTCGTCGCGCGCCACGAAGGGGCCCAGCCCCTCCAGACGGTCCCGACCGAGTACGGCGATCTGACCGACACGGCCTACAAGCAGAAGCTGCGGGCCGCACTCGACCCCGCCGTCGAGGTGATGTGGACGGGCGCCGACGTCGTGCCTCCCAGCATCACCAACGCACAGGCCGACGCGGCCTCCAGGCTGTTCGGCCGCAAGGTCTTCGTCTGGGACAACTATCCGGTCAACGACTACGGCAACACCTCCGGCCGGCTGCTGCTCGCCCCGTACGACAAGCGCGAGGCGGGCCTGTCCGACCACCTGAGCGGCATCGTCGCCAACCCGATGAACCAGCCCTACGCCAGCAAGGTCGCCGTCTTCGGCGCCGCCGACTTCGCCTGGAACGACCGCGCCTACCAGGCCGGCGCCAACTGGCGGCGCGCCATGGACTACCTCGCCGGCGGCGACCGGGCGGCGACCGAGGCGATGCTGGCCTTCGGCGACCTGGAGCATCTGGCCCCCACCTTCGGCGCCACGCCCTGGCAGAGCCAGGCGCCCCGACTAGCCCAGGAGGTCGCCGACTTCTGGACCGCCTGGGACCGCGGCGACCGCAGGGACGCCGTCCGGGCGCTGCGCGCCTACGCACGGAGCATCGAGCGGGCCCCGGCCGTCATCCGGGGCGGCGCCGTGCAGAAGGGATTCACCGCCGACGCCGCGCCGTGGCTGGACGCGACCGGGCTGTGGGGCCGCGCGGCCGTGACGATGGTCGATGCCCTCGACGCCCGCGACCGCGGCCTCAAGCCGCAGTCCGACCGGCTGGTCGCCGCGTCGCGTTCCCTCCAGGCCCAGGCCAGGGCCGTGCGCATCGCCCCCTCCCGCAACACCTGGGGCGAGGTCCCGCCGAAGGTCGGCGACGGCGTCCTCGACAGCTTCCTGGTCCAGGCCGACACCCGGCTCGCCCTCTGGGACACCGCCGGCGGCGGGCAGAACCTCGCGCTCGCCGGCGCGGCCACCGCGTCCAGCGTCGAGCAGGACCTCCCGCAGTTCGCCGCGGCGAAGGTCAACGACGGCAGCCTCGGCAGCCGTTGGTCCTCCGGCTACAGCGACGACGCCTGGGTGCAGATCGCGCTGCCCGCACCCGCCCGGGTCGCCGCGGTGACCCTTGCCTGGGAGGGCGCCTGCGCGTCCGAGTACACGCTCCAGACCTCCGTCGACGGGACCGCCTGGACCACCGTCGAGACCGTGCGCCCCGAGTCGTGCGGCAACGACGTCGTACGGATCTCCAGCGGCGATCCGGTGCGCTATGTGCGGATGCAGGGGGTCGAGCGCAAGACCGCGTGGGGCTACTCGATCTACGAGTTCGGCGTCTACGGCGCTCCCGCGGCCGGCACGGGAGCCGGCTGACCGGGCAACCCGAGCAGGTGAGCGCCCGAGCCGCGGGCGCCGCCGCCGCGCCGGTGGCGGCCCGTCAGCGGGCCGAGGCGTCGGGGGGCAGCGGCTGCTCCGCCCAGATGGTCTTCCCCCGCGCGTGGTAGCGCGTGCCCCACAGCTTGGCCACCTGCGCCACCATGTACAGGCCGCGGCCGCCCTCCTCCGTCTCCATGGCACGCCGCACATGGGGAGAGGTGCTGCTGCTGTCGGAGACCTCGCAGATCAGACTGCGGTCGAGGATCAACCGGAGACGGATCGGCTCGGCGCCGTAGCGAAGGGCGTTGGTGACCAATTCGCTGACGATGAGCTCGGTGGTGAACTCCAGCTCCTCCAGAGCCCATGCGGACAGCTGCTCCTTGGCCATCGCCCGTGCCCGGCCCACCACCTCGGGCTCGGCCGACAGGTCCCACGTCACATGCCGATGCGGCTGAAGCCCCGTCATCCGGGCCGCCAGCAGCGCCACGTCCCGCGAGGAGTGCTCGGGAATCATCGTGCGCACCACGTGGTCGCACAGGGCGTCCAGCGTCGCGGGCCCGCCCGGCCTCGGGGCGCGCGCCACCGCCGACAGCTGCCGGAGCAGGGTGTTCGCCTGCGGGTCGCTCTCCGGGCCCGCGGGCGGCTGGGCCAGACCGCTGGTGTAGAGCACGAGCGCGTCTCCGTCGGACAGCACCACCTCACGGCTGTCGAACGGGGCGCCGCCCCTGCCCAGCGGCACGTTGTCCAGATGCCCGACGAACGACACCTGACCGTCCGCCGTCACCAGGGCGGGCGGCGGATGCCCGCTGCCCGCCATCTCGCAGTGCCGGGTGATCGGGTCGATGACCGCGTACATCACGGTGGACCCCTCGGCGCCGTCGATGAACGGGATGCCCTCTCCCTCGTCGGACCGCTTGGCCTGGTCGTCGAGGTGGGTCAGCAGCTCGGCCGGCGACAGGTCCAGGTCGGCCAGCGTGCGCACCGCCGTGCGGATACGGCCCATGGCCACCGCCGCGTGCAGTCCCCGCCCCGCTGCGTCCCCCACCACGAGCGCCACGCGAGCTCCGGAGAGCGGGATGACGTCGAACCAGGCGCCGCCGAGCACGGTACGGCCGGAGGCGGGAAGGTAGCGGGACACCGTCTCCACGCCGGTGAGGCCCGGGAGCTGCTGCGGCAGCAGACTGCGCTGCAGGGCGAGAGCCGTCTTCCGCTCGCGCGTGTAGCGGCTGGCGTTGTCGATGCACACGCCAGCCCGGGCCACGAAGTCCTGCGCCAGCAGGACGTCGTCGTCCTCGAACCGGTGCGCGCGCTGGAACCGCAGGAAGACGACGGTGCCCAGCGGAGTGCCGCGGGCGTACATCGGCACCAGCAGCCAGGAGTGGACTCCCCGGTCGCGGATCAGCGCGGCCCGCTGGAGGTCCACCGTGGCGATCTCGGCGAACAGCTGCTCGCCCGTCAGCAGCACCGGCCGGCCGGCGGCGAGCGCGAGCGCCGCCGGCGAGCCAGGCTCCGAGGCGAACGGATCGACCTCGCCCGTCGCGACGAGCGTCTCGACCTGGATTCCCCCGACCACCGACTCGGCCGCGCGGCGCAGGACGAGGGTGTCCGCGACGGGCCCGGTCGCCGGCTCCTCGCCGCCGAACACCGAGTCGAGGATGTTCACATACACGTAGTCGGCGAAGCGCGGCACCGCCACATCGGTCAGCTCCTGCGCGGTGTTCAGCACGTCGAGCCGGCTGCCGATCTTGGCGCTCGCGTCGTTGACCAGCGCGAGCCGCTCCCGCGCCCGCACCTGCTGGGTCACCTCGTAGACGGCGTGCGCCAGCGCTATGACCTCTCCCGAGTCGCTGCGCAGGGGCAGGATCGTCTCGGACCAGACCTTGTCCAGGTCGGGGTCGTCCGGGGCCCGGCCGTGCACCTCCGTGCCGATCTGCGCCGTGCCGCTGGCGAGCACCTTGCGCTGACGCTCTTCGAAGGCGTCCATGTCGAGGAGCCCCTCGGGCGCCACCTCCCGCATGGTCCGCCCGAGCACGTTCTTCGCGAATCCCGAGGACCGGACCTGCGACTCGTTCTGGGCGAGGTAGCGCAGCCGGTCGTCGAAGACGTCGATGAGGAACGGCGACTCCTTGAACAGCCCCCGTAGCAGAGAGCGACGCAGCTCCCGGTGGCGTGCCGCGTCCGCGCTGTCGGCCTGCAGCAGCCAGCGCTCCTCGCCGCCCGCGCTCTCGAGCCGGTGTGCCCACACCACCGCGTCGACGGTGGACCCGTCGCGGGCGCGCAGCTCCACGGCTCCCAGATAGGTCTCGGGCTCGGTGCAGCGGCCGGTCAGCTGCCCCGCGTCGTCCCGCGCACAGAGCAGGTCACGACAGGGCGACCCCTGAACCTCCTGTGCGGAGTAGCCCAGCAGCCGCTGGGCGCCGGGGCTCCACCGTACGAGGACACCGCGCCCGTCGACGGCGGCGAAAGCGCTGCCCCGTGGCTCGGGAGGCCCACCCGAGACATCTGGGAGGACCACGTGAGGCATAGGTACAGGACACACCCGGTCGGGTGCGCACACCACTCGGAGCGCCTGCGGTTCGCCGTGCGAGACGGCGGGAGACGGGGTGCGGCGCCCCGCTGGGAATCTCTCGCGAACCAATGCGCCGATCCGCGCATCGAATCGGTCGACAGAGGCGCTGCGCGGGGAGTCGCACGTCGTGGCGCGAGCAAGGACCCTCGAGGAGTACTGAGATGGCGAGTCTTTCCGGCAGTGCGCGAACCCGCGAGTCCGTCGGCGGGGATCCGGGCCCGGTGGCGGAGGCGTCCCGTGTCCGCGTGCGCGTCCGCTGCCTTCGGCGGGCGGCGGTCGTGGGGGCGGTCCTGCTGCTCGGCCTGCTCACGGCGTGCAGCTCCGCGGGCGGGGTGCGCAGCGCTCCGCCGGAGTCTCCCGACGCCGTGCCCACCGCTCCCGGATCGCCGACCGCCGCCGCGGGCGAGGGCGCCGCCGCCCTCCCCGGCCCCACCCCCGGGTGTCGTACGGCCGCAGCGCCCGACGGTCTTGCCGGCCGCTGACGATTTGAGTGCGATATGAAAGGAAAATGAGCACGACTGGACAGGCTCATGGGCGCCGGCCTGTGGTTTCATTGCCTGGCAGGTACACAGACAAGGGGACGGCAGATGGCGGGAGCGCATGCACGGTGGAGTGCCCTGCTGGAGATGCTGACGCGTGACGGCCGTATCGAGGTCGACGCCGCCGCGACCGAGCTGGCCGTCTCCACCGCGACGATCCGCCGGGACCTCGACGAGCTCGCCCGGCAGAACATGGTCACGCGGACCCACGGCGGCGCCGTGATCAACGCGATCGCCTACGACCTGCCGCTGCGCTACAAGGCCGCCCGCAACGCCCCGGAGAAGGAGCGGATCGCCCAGGCGGCCGCGGGCCTGGTGAAGGCCGGCGCCGTGGTCGGCCTGAACGGCGGCACGACGACCACCGAGGTCGCCCGGGCTCTGTCCGTCCGCGCCGACCTGGCCGAGAACGGCGCCGAGACCTCGTTCACGATCGTCACGAACGCCCTGAACATCGCCAACGAGATGGTCGTACGACGCCATGTGAAGCTCGTGGTCACCGGCGGCGTGGCGCGGCCCGCGTCCTACGAGCTCATCGGCCCTCTGGCCACCGAGCTGCTGGCGGAGATCACCCTCGACCAGGTCTTCCTGGGCGTCGACGCCATCGACGTCGTGCACGGCGCGACGGCGCGGCACGAGGGCGAGGCGAGCATCAACCGGGCCCTGGCCCAGCGGGCCCAGCAGGTCGTCGTGGTGGCGGACTCGACCAAGCTCGCCCAGCGGGCCTTCGCCAGGATCTGCCCGGTGGAGGACGTCGACGTGCTCGTGACGGACAAGGGCGCGCCGACCGAGCTCACCGAGCCGTTCACCGCCGTGGGCGTGGACGTGATCCGCGCCTGACACCTGACGCGCGTCCCCCGCCGGGCCGCCGTCCCGCAGGCCCGCGTCCCCCGCGGCCGTCCCACAAGCCCCCGTCCCGCAGGCCCCCGTCCCGCTCAGTACCCGCCAGGCAGCGCGCGGGTCGCCGCTGGCCGCAT
Organism: Streptomyces sp. NPDC051907; assembly: GCF_040681075.1. Classification (NCBI taxonomy): domain Bacteria; kingdom Bacillati; phylum Actinomycetota; class Actinomycetes; order Kitasatosporales; family Streptomycetaceae; genus Streptomyces; species Streptomyces sp. NPDC051907. The sequence goes on from NZ_JBFAYB010000108.1 coordinate 7,618, forward strand.
CGCCGCCCCTGAGCCGGTCGCCGCCGATGCGGCCTGCCACAGACAACCCGCCTACCTGGGAGAACGCTCTTCGCCGTCCCGTGTTCGGGGGCGGGGCGCTGATGACGAGCATCCGCTGCGACCCGCTGCTCATTAATGCTTGTTTGGCTTGAACTCTTGACACTAATGAGCATGAAGGGGAGTCTCGCCTCACCGCGCGGTCACTCAGAAGCCCTTCTGTAGCGAGGAGTTGCCATGCATCCCCGTCCACTCCGGTCCAGTCGCCGTTCGCTCAACTCTCCGAGTTCCCTCGGCAGTCTTCTCTGCGCGGCGGTGCTGACCGGAGCGCTCGCCTGCACGGGAACGACTCCGGCGGTCGGTGTGCCGCAGTCGCAGCCGCCGCGCGCCGAGGCCGTGCCCCCGTCGATCGTCCCGCAGCCCGCGTACGAGAAGGCTCTCGACGGCCCCGGGTTCACCATCGGGCGGAAGACCCCCATCGTCGTGAAGGGCCATGACTCCGACGCGCGGAAGGTGGGCGGATACCTGGCCCGGCTGCTCCGTCCGGCGACGGGCTACGACCTCAAGGTGAACGCGGACGGCCACGATCGTCGCCCTGCCATCACCCTCGACCCCCGAGGACCGAAGTCGCTGGGCAAGGAGGGCTACAAGCTCACCTCGCGCGCCGACGGCGTCCGGATCACCGCGCACGGCGCCGAAGGACTGTTCCGCGGCATCCAGACGCTGCGTCAACTGCTGCCCGCCGCCGTCGAGTCGCCGACCGTCCGGCGCGCGCACTGGGTCGTCGCCCCCGTCCGCATCGCCGACACGCCCCGCTACGGCTACCGCGGCACGATGCTGGACGTGGCCCGTCGCTTCTACCCGGTCGCCGACGTCAAGCGCTACATCGACCAGGCCGCCGCGTACAAGATGAACACCCTGCACATGCACCTCACCGACGACCAGGGCTGGCGGATCGCCGTCGACGCGTTCCCCGAGCTCACCAAGGTCGGCGCCAGCACGCAGAGCGGCTTCACCGGAGGCTCCTGGTTCTACACCAAGGCCGAGTACCAGGAGATCGTCGCCTACGCGAAGTCGCGTTTCATCACCGTGGTCCCCGAGATCGACGGGCCCGGCCACACGAGCGCCGCGCTGGCCTCGGTGCCCGGCCTCAACTGCGACGACAAGGCGAGACCGCCGTACTCGGGCTTCGACGTCGGCATCAGCCTGGTGTGTCTGAGCGACGCGCGGCACATCGCGAAGGTGGGCGACTTCCTGACCAAGGTCATGAAGGAGGTCGCCGAGCTGACCCCCGGCCCGTACATCCACGTCGGCGGCGACGAGACCCCACAGGCCACCCTCGACCAGTACACGGCGTATGTACGGGCGGCGGGCTCGGCAGTGAAGGCGCAGGGCAGGAAGACGGTCGGCTGGCACGACCTGGGCAAGGGACCCCTGCCCGCCGGCAGCCTTCTCCAGTACTGGGGCGACGACGACGCCCGGGCGACCATCGGCACGGCCCAGGAGTCCAGGGACATCCTCGAGACGAGACAGGGCGTGGCGCAGGGCGCCTCGTTCATCATGTCTCCGGCGGACCGCGCCTATCTGGACATGAAGTACGACGGCGCCACCCCGTACGGGCTGTCCTGGGCAGGGTATGTGCCGGTCAAGAAGGCCTACGACTGGGATCCCACCACGGCGACCGCGAAGCTGGACGGGACCGGCTCGGTCGTGCCCGCCGACCGGATCGCGGGCGTCGAGGCGCCGCTGTGGGCCGACCGCGCGTACACCGGCAGCAGCAGCCTGCCGACGTCCCCCTCGCAGTTCGTCGCGCCTTCGGTCTACACGGACTTCATGGCCTTCCCCCGGCTGCCCGCCGTGGCCGAGATCGGCTGGTCGCCGAAGTCCACGCACGACTGGACGAGTTTCAGCTCCCGCCTCGGGGCCCAGGGTCCGCGGTGGAAGGCCGCGGGGATCGGCTTCTACGCCGCGCCGGACGTGCCCTGGGCGAACGAGAAGTGACCCGTCGATAGCCCGCGCGTGCCTCGGCCCGACGGCGGCCAGCCGTCGGGCCGAGGAGCCCCTGTCCGCGCGCCGATGCGCGCGGACGAGGGCGGAGTCCACCGAGACGTCCCGTCGAAGTCGGCCCTCATCGGCCACACGAGTCTCAGTAGCCGACGGTGAAGTGCCTGTCCTCGCGCGGGTTCTCGAGTTCGTCGACGACGGCGACGGCGAGGTCTTCGGCTGAGATGAGGGACGTCCCGTCGGCGCCGGCGATGAGCGTGGCGCCGCCGCGTCGGTACTGGCCGGTGCGGTGTCCGGGCTCGAGGACGGCGGGCGGGCTGAGGTAGACCCAGTCGGCCCGGTGCGCGCGGCAGGCGTCCAGCTGCGCGGAGCTGGCGGCTGCGACAGCGCGCCACTCCCGCGGCACGTACTCCGGGCTGTCGACGACGAGCCGGTCGGGGTCCTGCGGGTTCTGCAGCGGGCCGGCGCCGCCGACGACGAGGATGCGCGTCCGGGTTTGCGCGGCCGCGTCCAGCAGAGCCGTCGTGATGCCGACGATGGTGTCCTCGTGACCCGCGGCAGGACGGGTCGCCGCCACGATCGCGTCGACGCCCTCGAACTGTCTGCTCATATGGTCGGCGTCGGTCGCGTCGCCCTCGACGACGATCACTCCGGGCGGCAGGGCGGCGGGCCGCGCTGTCCGGAACACCGCGACCAGGTCATGGCCCCGGCGGGCGGCTTCGCTGACGACGCGCGAGCCGACCATTCCAGCGGCTCCGACGACGGCGATCTTCATCGAGGTGTCTCCTTCGGTGTGGGTGTTGCGGCAGAGTCGGGTGAGCGGGGGGCGGGCGAGGGGAGCTGTCCCGCGACGATCGCGGCGAGCGAGAGCCCGAACCCCACGAGTTGGACAGGACCGAGCGTCTGGCCGAGCACGACGGCGCCGAGGACGGCGGCGACCAGCGGCGAGAGCAGGACGAGGACCGCGACAGAGGCGACGGGCAGCGAGGTGACGCCGCGGACCCACAGGACGTACGCGATCAGACCGCCGACCAGGCTCAGCCAGAGGTAGCCCACCGCGGCGGTCAGGTCGATCGCGGGCGGCGACCCCTCGAGAAGAAGGGTCAGAGGCGCCAGGAACAGGCCTCCCGCGGTGAGCTGCCAGCCGGCGAAGGCGGTGACACTGGCCCCGGCGGGACGTCCCCAGCGTTTGGTGAGCGTCATCCCGAGCGCCAGTGTGGCCGCGCTCCCCAGGCCCGCCGCGATCCCGACGGCGTCGAGTCCCGCGTTCGGCCCGATCACCACCAAGCCGACGCCGACGACGCCCGTCACCCCCCAGGCGAGGCGCCAGGCGGACAGGCTCTCGTGGAGGAGCGCCACGGCCAGGACGGCGACGATGAGCGGCTGGGCCGCGGCCAGCGTGGCGGCGACGCCGCCCGGCAGGCGCTCGGCCGCGGTGAACAGCAGCGCGGAGAACAGTCCGAGGTTCAGCACGCCGAGCACCGCCGCCTTCCACCACCAGGCGCCGCGCGGGAGCGTCCGGGCGATCGCCAGCGCGATCAGGCCGCAGGGCAGGGCGCGCAGGAATCCCGCGAACAGCGGGTGTCCCGGCGGGAGAAGCTCGGTGGTGACGATGTAGGTCGTGCCCCACGTCAGGGGAGCGAGCGCGGTCAGCAGGGTGCGCGGCAGACGTCCATGGGGGACGCCGTCGCCGGCTCCCTCAGAAACCGTCTGTGCGGCTGGACTTGTCATGCTCGAAGTCTCGCGCGGCAGTGATCAATGAGTCCAACACATGTTTGTCACCTCATCGATCTCGATACAAGATGGATCCATGGAGCTCCAGCAGATGCGGTACGTCGTCGCCGTCGCCGAGACGAACAGCTTCACCCGCGCCGCCGAACGGTGTCTGGTCGTCCAGTCCGCCCTCAGCCACCAAATCGCCCGCCTGGAACGGGAGCTGGGCGCGAGGCTCTTCGAGCGCACCAGCCGCCGGGTGCGGCTGACGCCGGCCGGCGAGGCGTTCCTCCCGGCCGCGCGCCAGTGCCTGGACGCAGCCGAGCGCGCGGTCGCCGAGGTCGCCGCGGCCGTCGGAGAGGTACGCGGACGGCTCGCCGTCGGCCTGATCCCCACCGTCGCCGCGGTCGACGTCCCGGGTGCGCTGCGCGACTTCCGCCGGCAGTATCCGCAGGTGCGCATCAGCCTGCGGGTGGGTGCGAGCGACGACCTCGCCGAGCAGGTCAGGGAAGGCGCCCTCGACATCGCCTTCCTCGGGCTGCCGACCACAGCGCGGCCCCAGGGCGTCGCCGCCCACGAACTCGCCCGCGACCGACTCGTCGCCGTGGTCGCGCCGGACCATCCACTCGCCGGCGAGTCCGTGGTCGACCTTCGCAGGCTCTCCCGCGAGGTGTTCGTGGACTTTCCGCCCGGGACGGCCGGACGTCTCCAGTCCGACCAGGCCTTCGCAGCCGCTGGCCTCGGCCGTGACGTCCCCTTCGAGGTCAGCACCGCGGACTACATCGCTCGACTCGTCGGGCCGGGCCTCGCCGTGGCCATGCTCCCCTCCGCCTACGCCCCTCAGCTCGTCGGCGTCGTCACCGTCGAGGTCTCCGACGCGGCCAACCGCGTCGAGCACGTCGTCTGGAGCCGCTCCAGCCGCACCCCGGCGGCGACCGCCTTCCTCGCCGTTCTCGGCATCGAGGCGCAGGACTGAACACGACTCCTGTGGCCTCGTCTTGCCTTGCATCGGTGCGGCTGAGGCCGTGACTGTGACTGATTTCAGGGCAGTTGAGACCGATTGATTTCAACACATCGCTCTTTTCGACCAATCCGCTGACTTGCCGGGTCCGAATCACCTCGGGGGCGCAGTGCGGCCGGTCCTGCGGAGACGAGTGGTCTCAGGCGGGTCCACCGCGAGCCTCCGCAGGTCGAGAACGACAGTGCACATGGCGATAGGCGAGGAACATGGAAACGCAGGCGAAGGAGCAGGGCGGCATCGAGGGGCGCTTCGGGGAGGGGCGGGTCGACAAGGCCGTCTTCGTCGACGTCAGCGGGCGTCGAAGCAGAAGAGCCCGCCGCATCGGCTGGTGCGCCGGCATCGTCTGCTCCCTGTACGTCGCCGCTCTGGCCGGGTTCCTCGTCGACGGGGAGTCGGGTGCGCCCTGGCTCCGCCTCCCCTCGGCGCGGCAGGACATGGCCGCCGGGCCGTCGACGGTCGAGCCCGTGCCCGCCCCCGACCGCCCCGACCCCGTACAAGAGGAGACGGACGGCGGCGACGACGCTTCGGCGGACGCGCTGCGCCTCGACTCCGCCGGCCCTGATCGGGGAGGCGTCGCATCAGGGCCGACGGAGGGCTCGGCGCCCGCTCCCGCCGGCTCGGCGAAGCCGGCTCCCGAGACCGGCGCCGACGCCGGGGGAGCGGTGCGGCGCCCCTCGCCGGCAGCGGAGGCCCCCCGGCCCACCGCCCGACCCACAGCCGAGCCGACCTCCGAGCCGACGTTCGAGCCGACCCCTGAGCCGAGTGCCGAGCCGACCGTCGAGCCGACGCCCGAGCCGAGCGGGCAGAGCCCGGAGCCCGGTACGCCCACGCCCACGGCGACCCTCGGCGAGCCGAGCGCGGAGACGACGCTGCCGACAGCGTGACCGGCTCGCGCACACCGAGGGGGCGGGACCCGCGAGCTCGCGGGTCCCACCCGTCGTCCTTCGTACGGGTCGGATCAGCCGCGCAGACGGTAGCTGTTGGCGAAGCCGCTGGTGCTGCATACGTTCAGCTGGCTGGAGACCTGGTCGTAGGTCCATCCGGACGGCACGGTGCACGCCCACAGCATGTTGGCCGGGGTCCGCAGGCGGTAGCTGGTGGCGAAGCCGGAGGTGCTGCACACGTTCAGCTGGCTGGCGACCCGGTCGTAGGTCAGGTTCCAGTTGGGGAGGGTGCAGGCCCACAGGTTGTCCTTGGGCGCACGCATCCGGTAGCTGGTGGCGAAGCCGCTGGTGCTGCACACGTTGAGCTGGCTGGAGACCTGGTCGTAGGTATAGCCGGGGGAGACGCTGCAGACCCAGATGTTGTCCTGCGGGGAGCGCAGGTGGTACATGGTGCGGAAACCCTGTCCGCAGGTGTTGAGCTGGCTGGCGACTCGGTCGTAGGTGTAGCCGGCGGGCACGTTGCAGGCCCACGTGTTGTCCAGCCCGGACGCCTGCGCCCGGGCGGTGGGCGCGTTGACGGCGAAGAGCAGGGTCGTGGCGAGCAGAGCGAACGTCGCCAGCAAGGCTCTGGTCAGGTCCGGGAACGAGCGCGTGGATGTACGCATGTACCACCTCTTTCTGGAAGGTCCGCGCCGCCGGTTCGCCGGCGGCACGGGCAGGCGGTGACTGGCGCCGCGTCGAGCGAGGCGGGCCGGCCGCCGGGGTCCACCGGCCCCAGCGAAGCTAGCGACGCCGCCCCGAGAGCGAGAGGAGGTTTTCGGTCTATGTCAGAACAAGCCATCGGAATCATGGATTCTGGTGCCATTCGAGACTTTTGATCGGGAGGTGCGCATGCTGCTTCAGTACGTCAGAAGGCGGTTCGGCGGTCATGACGGGCCGCCGCTCGAGGCGCCGCCGCAACGAGGAGAGCCCGTCTTCACCGCTGACTTCGCCTCGACGGAGCAATGGGTCCAGGGACGTTCCTGGGCGTATCCGAACGGCGGACCCACCAACCGCGGCGACGACAAGCGGGACCACCTCGTCGTGGACCCGTCCTACTGCCGCGCCGGCGTCTTCCGCGCCACGCGGCGCCCGGAGGGGTCGTGGAGCACGGGACTGCTGACCACGGAGGGCAGCGCCGAGGGATTCATGGTCCAGACGGGCGACGTCCTGGAGGCGAGCGTGCGCCTCCCCGAGGAGAACGGCGCCTGGCCTGCCGTCTGGACCTGGTACGAGGGCGGCAACGAGGTCGACGTCTTCGAGTACCACCCGGACAACCCCGACCTGCTGGAGCTGTCGAACAGGGTGGGAGACCGGGGCCACTGCTACCGCCACGAGGACGTCAGGCCCGGCGCCCGGATCGAGCTGACGGTCGAATTCGGCGCCAAGTCCGTCGTCTGGTGGGTCAACGGCGCCCAGGCGTACGCCGACCGCGCCGGGGTCGGCCGGCACTGGCGCGCCTACCTCATCGTCAATCTGTCGGTGTGCGCGGGGACCCACCACCCGCCGCCGGACGCCACCGCCTCGGCGATGTCGTACGAGGTCGACGCCTTGCGCGTATTCCGGCCATGAAGAGCGGGCCGGCGGGCTCCGCCGGCCCGCCCCCATGGCGGGAAACGCGCTGCTCAGCTCTTCGAACGGGAGAAGGCGGTGACAGGACGCTCCAGGGGCAGCCCGTCGAGGAAGACGTCGACGCGCTCGTTGAAGAAGGCCACCAGCCCGGCGATCGGCTGGAGCTGCCGGGTGGGAAAACTGTAGGACCAGGCGACGTCGGGGTGTGTCTGGGCGCCGATCAGGGCCGACCAGTATCCGCTCGTCCTGCCCTTGTAGGGGCAGGCGGTCTCGGTGTCCGTGGCGGTCAGACGCGCGAAGTCGACCAGGCCGCGGTCCACGTAGTACCGGGTCGGCAACCCCGTCTCGAAGACCATCACCGGCGCGGGGGACTCGGCGAGGACGACGCCTTCGAGCTCGATCCGGACGGGCCGGTTCGAGCGCAGGGCGTCGACGCGGGCGTACGGGTTGCGCGGATGGACGAAGACCTCCTCGTCCTCCTCGTACCAGGCGTCCAGCGCGGCCCAGTCGAAGCGGACCGTTCCGCTCAGCCCTTCGACGGCGGAGTCCTTGAACACCTTCGCCGCACGCGGGCGATGGACGTCGCCCAGGCGGATCGCGTGCACCTCGGCCACGCCTCGGCCGGTGGGCTGGGTGTGGCCCTCGCTCGTCAGCAGGTCGGCCCGGACGTCGTCGAGGGGGATGTAGTACTGCGGGTAGTAGCTGACCTCCCACACATACCGCGCACGGGTGGTGTCGAGGACGGTCTCGCCTCCCAGGGCCGCCCGGATCCGGCGGGGGACCGGCGCCACGTGGTTGACCGGCACGATCATCTCTGGATAGTCGTTCATCGCTCTCCTCCTCGGTCGGAGTCCAGACGTTCCGCCTGCTCTCGGGGGCGGCATGGCCCGGCCTGTCGTGGGCCCTACGCGCTCGTCAGCCGCACGCATTCGGCGACGACGTCCCGCAGACTCCCGGTCCGCTCCCAGATCGCACGCTGAGTCCCGGCCCCGCTCCCCGTCGTCAGCAGAGCGCCCAGCGACTCCTGGGCGCGCTCGGTGTCGCCGTTCTCGTCCAGGGCGTCCCGGACGTGGTCGAAGAGCGCCCGTACCACCGCCTCCGCCGGCGCCGGCCGCACGGCCAGAGGGTGGACCAGCCGGTCGTCCAGGCCGTACCGGCTGGCCCGCCACGCGGCGAGCCGCAGCAGGCCCACCCCGTGCCGTGGGGGCGGCTCGCCCGCCTGCCATGCGCGGGAGGCCGTGTCGACCAGGCCGCGCGCCAGGGTGGCCAGCAGCACCGTCGCATCGGGGTCCAGACACACGTCCGCGACTCTGATCTCGACGGTGGGATAGCGGTGCGACAGCCGGGCGTCGAAGTAGACCATTCCCTTGTCGCGCAGCACACCGGTGCCGATCATGTCCCGCACCTGCTCGTGATACCGGTCGGCGGAGCCGAAGACCTCCACCGGGCCGGCCGAGGGCCAGCGGCCCCAGACCTGGCCGCGGTAGCTGCGGTAGCGGCTGTCCTGCCCCTGCCAGAACGGCGAGTTCGCGCTCATGGCCAGCAGCACGGCCAGCCAGGGCCGGATCCGGTCCAGGACCGCGACGCCCTCCTCGTCGGAGTCCACCGAGACATGGACGTGGCAGCCGCAGGTGAGCTGCTCCTGCGCGGTCAGCCCGTACTGCTCGTCGATCCACTGGTAGCGCTCCCCGGACCCCACCGAGGGGCTGACCGGCAGCGGCGACGTGGCGAGGGCCGCGACCGCCACCTCCATCTCGCCGGCGTGCCTCGTCGCCTCCGCCCGGCACCGCCGGATCTCGTCGCCGAGGTCACCCATCGCGACCTGCGGCCGGGTGGCGAACTCCAACTGCTCGCGGTGCAGCTCCGCCTCGAAGACCTCGTCCTCCCCGTCGGCCTCCCGGGACGCCACGGCCAGCACCGCCGCCGACACCGCCTCGGGCTCGCCGGTCTCCGCGTCCACCAGGAGCAACTCCTCCTCCACGCCCACGCTGCGCACGACCTCCGCCTTTCTGCCGGACCGGCTGCCGTTCCAGCAGACCACGCGGGAGCGAGGTCCGCGACGAGTGAGTCCCCGCCTCCCGGGCACCCGCAGGCCGAGGAGAGCCTCAGCCTGCGATTGCGGCGCCGCGACGCACGGCACAGGGTGAGAACCAGACGTACGGAAAGGAGTCGTCATGCCTCGCGGTTCGAGTCCGAAGCGGGAGCGTCAGTACGAGCACATCAAGGAGAGCGCCGAAGAGCGTGGAGAGAGCACGAAGCGCGCGAAGGAGATCGCCGCCCGCACCGTGAACAAGGAGCGCGCACGCTCCGGCGAGTCGCGCACCGCCGGCAAGTCCTCGACCCAGGAGATGTCGTCGTCGAAGCGCGGCGGCCGGCGTTCGCACAGCGGTGCTCAGGGGCCGACGTACGACCAGCTGTACGCGGAGGCGCAGCGTCGCGACATCCACGGCCGCTCGTCGATGAACAAGGCCGAGCTGAAGAAGTCGTTGGGCCGCTGAGAAGGGGCCGACCGCGCTGTTAGCGTTGCCTCTTGACTGAGGGGATGCGGACACACCGATGACAGCGACCACCTTTCTCATAGGCGGGGATCTGCGCGTACGGCGGCTCGGGTTCGGAGCCATGCGACTGCCCACCGAGCCCGGCCCCGAGCGCGAGGCCTCCCTCGCGGTCGCCCGGCGGGCCGTCGAGCTGGGCGTCACGCTCATCGACACCGCCCACCTGTACGGCGGGGGCGCCAACGAAGAGCTTCTCGCCGAGGCGCTCCACCCCTACCCGGACGACCTGCTCATCACCACGAAGATCGGCGTCGCCCGCTCGGCCTCCACCGGCGAGTGGGGACTGGACGGCCGGCCCGCCGTGCTGCGCGACCAGGTCGAGCACGCTCTCCGTCGTCTGCGCGTCGAGCGGATCGAGCTGCTCCAGCTGCACCGGATCGATCCCGAGACGCCCCTCGCCGACCAGCTCGGCACGCTGCGGGAGCTGCAGACCGAGGGAAAGGTCGGCCGGGTCGGGCTCTCCGAGGTCACCGTGACCGAACTGGAGCAGGCGCGGAGGATCGTCGACGTCGTGAGCGTGCAGAACCGCTACAGCCTGCTCGACCGCGCGTACGAGCCCGTGCTCGAGGCCTGCGAGGAGGCGGGCATCGCGTTCCTGCCGTGGCGGCCGATCGTGGCGGGGGAGTCGGGCGCGCAGGCCGAGGTCGCCGCCGTCGCGGCCGAGACCGGCGCGACGCCCACGCAGGTCTCGCTCGCCTGGCTGCTCGGCCGCTCGCCGGTCGTCCTCCCGATCCCGGGCACCGCCCGGATCGCCCACCTCGAGGAGAACGTCGCCGCGGCGGACCTGCGCCTGACGCCGGCCCAGCGCGACCGCCTCGACCGCCTCGACCAGCCGTCCGAGCAGGCATAACCCCTCCCCGAGCAGGCGTGACTCCCTTCCCCCGAGCGTCCCCGAGCAGGCGTGACGCCCGCTCGGGGAGGAAGTCGGCCAGCTTCGGCGCGCGCAATTGGCCCTAAATAGTTGGTGCCTACAATTTCAGGTCAAAGAGTGACACGAACACGTCATGGCGGGCCGGAGCGGACGCTTCCGGCGCCGCCCGGGCGCCAGAGTCCGGGGACGGCATCCCGATCGGGGCGCCGATGGTTGAACTACCTGACTCAAGGAGTTCGCTCGTGGGGAAGAGAGCTACCGCGCTTCTCGCAACCGCCGTGCTCGCCAGCCTGATGCTCGTCGGCCAGGCGCACGCGGCACCCTCAGACCATGCACGTCCGGCCGCCTCGGGGAAGACGGCCATACCTGGGGAGCAGGCGACCCAGGTGCGCTATGCGCCGTTCACCCTGAGCCACAACCAGTCGGTCAGCTCCGACACGGCCCGGCTCGTCATGCAGTCCGACGGCAACCTCGTCATCTACGACGAGTTCAACCGGGCCCGCTGGGCCTCCAACACCGTCGGCCAGGGCTGGACGGCCCGCTTCCAGACGGACGGCAACTTCGTCGTCTACACCCGCTCCAACCGCGCGGTGTGGGCTTCGAACACCGCAGGTCGCCCCGGTTCGCGCCTGGCCATCCAGGACGACGGCAACGTGGTGATCTACGACGGCAGCCGCGCGGTCTGGGCGTCGGGCACCAACCACTGATCCGCCTGCTTCTGAGAGGCCGGGCCCGCACGGGCCCGGCCTCGTCGGTGTGCGCGCCGCGGGGTCGCGGCGCGCCCGCGCATCTTCTGCCTGATCGCCGAATTGGACATAAGGTTCGTATTGCCAATCTGGTGACCAAGGAGATCAGGATGTCCGAACTCATCGTCATCGGCTACGACGAGCCTCCAACCGCGAACAAGGCCTTCAAGACGGTCCAGCAGCTGGAGAAGGACTCCGTGCTCAAGCTCACCGGGCTCGCCTTGGTCTCGGTGGACCAGGAGGGCGAGACGCACGTCGACACACCCCGCAAGAGCGAGAAGGTGGCCGTGTCGGCCACGGCGGGCGCCCTGTGGGGCATGGTCTTCGGCATGCTCATCCTGATGCCCGGGATCGGCGTGGTGGGCGCCGCGGTCGGCGGGATCATCGGCAAGGTGAGCCAGATGGGCGTCGACAAGTCGTTCCGGGAGAAGGTCCAGTCCCTTCTCAAGCCCGGCTCGGCCGCCGTCGTGATCATGGCTACGGACATCGTCGACGAGAAGTTCGCCGCGGCGATGCAGCCCTATGGCGGAACCGTCCTCAAGACGTCTATGGCGGACGAGGACGAGAAGGAACTCGCCGAGCAGCTCGCCGGCGACCAGTAGAGCCCGGGGCCGACCCCGCCCTGCGCAGGGTGCACGGGGCACGGCCGTTCGTCATGGGCGCCACCGGAGGGAGCGTCCCTCGGTCGCCAGCTGGGAGAGGACAGTCCAGATGACCGCATGCGCGAAGGGCCGGCCCGGCAGGCGACGGCTGGCGACGGTCGCCCTGACGTGCGTCGTCGTCGCGTCGAGCGTGGCCGCGCTGTCGTCGTGCAGCACCGACAGCGGCGACACGGAGGGCGCGACGACGTTCAGCCCCCGCCCGACGCCCCCCGACACGTCCGCGTTCTCGGGCACGCCGCCCTCGGCCATGGCCTCCGCCGCCGAGTCCGCCCTCGAGTCGGCCCGCGCCGCGGCCTCGTCCGCCTCCGCTGCCGCCTCCTCCTTCGAGGCGTCGGTCTCGGCTGAGCTGACCCGTGCGAACGAGGCGGCCGCCGCCCAGCTGAAGAACGTGGAGGGAAAGGGCAACGCGACCTCCGACGTCTCGCTGACGGGGAGGCCCAGAGCCGAGACCGGCGGTCTGCAGGCGGTCGTCGTCAACATCGCCAACAGCACCGACGAGCAGGCGTCGTACGCCGTGCAGGTGGACTTCGTCGACGCCGACGGCAAGGCGGTGGAGACGAGGATCGTCGGCGCGGAGGACCTCGAGCCGGGCGAGCGGGCTCGGCCCCTCGCCATCAGCCGGAAGCCCGCCGACCTGGCGCTTACGGCGAAGATCGCCAAGGCTCAGCGGTACTGAACGCGGGCGGTGAGCGTCGGCCCGTACCAGGCGACACATCCGGCAGCGGGCCCTTCGGCGGTGCCCGCCCTCCCGCCCTCCAGCCCGCCAGCCGTCGTGCCGTCCAGCCGCCCCGCCGTCGTGCCGCGTGCGATCTCGGCGAGGAGCAGGGCATCGGCTCACTAGGCCGGGGGCCTAGCCCAACTCCAGCTCGCCCACCGTCTCGCCCCCGCTCTTCTCGCCCGTCAGCCGGAACCCCAGCCCGAGATAGAAGCGCTCGGGGCCGCTCTCGCCCGGCTCCCAGGTGGCCGTCAGGCGGTCGCCGCCGCGGCGGCGGATCTCGGCGGCCACGGACTCGACCGCGAAGCGGCCGTACCCCTTGCCCTGCTCGCCGGCCGCGATGTTGAGGCGCCACAGGCCCGAGCGGATGTCGGCGCCCGTGCCGTCGTCGGCGAAGTCGATGTCGAGGAAGGCCATGAGGAAGCCGACGGGCCGGTCGCCGTCGAGGATCAGACGGGGCCAGGCTGCCTCCGGGTGTACGTACGCCTCGGCGAGGGACTTCACGACCGGCGCGACCAAGTGCTCCTGGTCCGGCCGGACTCGTATGCCGATCGCGGCGTCGAAGTTCTTCGGGGTGATCTTCTCCAGGCGGAGCGTGGTCGTCATGCGGGAACCATAGAAGGGCGGTCAAGCGGATTTCCGAGCGGCCGTGTCCGAGCGACCGCGTCGGAGCGGGCCGCCTTGCTCGGCGTCGGCCCCGGGGAGGCGCGCGCCGCTCGCGCCCGCCCCTCGTACGTCCGAACGCGCGGTACGACATGCCGTTCCCGTCTGCGATGATGTCCCGCGAAAAGGCGACGGCGGATCGAGGAAGCCGGTGTGAATCCGGCGCGGTCCCGCCACTGTGATCGGCGAGCGGATCCCGAACAGACCACTGCCCGGGTACGGGTGGGAAGGTCGGGACGAGCTTCGACCCGAGAGCCAGGAAACTCACGCGGTCGCCTCCTCGAAGTGTCTGGGGCGGATTTCCCCAGAGGGGAGGACTTGTCGGCATGCCCATCGGGGGACTGTCAGGCGAGCCGGCGCCGTGCCGGGTCGTCGTATGCCGGGACTGCTGCTGCGGCAGTTCCAAGGTGACCGGCGTCGATCACGCGGAGCAGACCGCCCGTCTGCGCACTCAAGCGCCCGTCCGCGTCTGCGAGTGCCTCGACGTGTGCGACCAGGCGAACGTGATCGTCGTACAGCCCTCCGCCGCGGGACGTGCCGCCGGCGCCCGGCCGGTCTGGCTCGGCCTGGTCAACGACCCCGCCGCGACCGAGGACGTCGTCGACTGGGTGAGAGCGGGCGGCCCCGGCGTCGCCCCGCTGCCGGACGTGCTCGACCTGTACGTCTTCACCCCGCCGGGCCGCGCACGGTCCGTGCCCTCCCCCGACGACACGCGATGACCCACCGATCCACCCTGCGACGACTCCGGTGAGAGGACCCATCACATGACGGGCAAGTACCCCAAGTTCGTGCTGTCGGCGATAGCCGCGGCTCTGCTGACCGTCGGCTGCGGAGGCGACGGCGGCGCCCGGAAGGACACCGGGTCGGCGGGCTCCGCCGCCAAGGGCTTTCCGCTCACGGTGACCAACTGCGATGTGAAGACCACCTATAAGCGTCCTCCGCAGCGGGCGGTGTCGCTGAACCAGCACGCGACCGAGATCATGCTGGCGCTCGGGCTGGAGAAGTCGATGGTGGGCACGGGCTATCTCGACGACAAGATCCTGCCGGAGTACCAGGCAGCCTACGGCGGGATCAAGGTGCTCGCGAAGGAGTACCCCTCCTTCGAGACGCTGCTGGCCGCCGAGCCGGACTTCGTCTACGGCGGGTTCTCCAGCACCTTCGACGAGAAGGAGGGACGCGGCCGCAAGGCGTTCACCGACGCCGGGGTCGACACCCACCTCAATATCGAGGAGTGCTCCAAGCCCGTGACGATGGCCAAGATGGACGAGGAGATCCGCACCGTCGCCAAGATCTTCGGCGTGCCGGAGCGGGCCGAGCAGCAGGTGAAGAAGCTCAACACCGTCCTCAAGGGGGTCGACGGCAAGCTCGCCGGCGTCGCTCCGACCAAGCTCTTCGTCTACGACAGCGGCGACAAGACCGCGTTCACCGCGGGCGGCGCGGGCATCGGCAACGAGATGATCAAGCGAGCGGGCGGTGTGAACCTGTTCGCGGACGTGGACAAGACGTTCGGCGACGTGTCGTTCGAGCAGGTGGCCGAGCGGGCTCCCGAAGTCATCGTCATCTACGACTACGGCGACCAGCCCGTCGAGGACAAGAAGAAGTTCCTGCTCGCCAACCCGGCGCTGAAGGACGTGCCCGCGATCAAGAACAAGCGGTTCGCCGTGCTGCCGCTCTCCTCCACCGTGCTCGGCGTCCGGGTGCCGGCCGCCGTGGAGTCGCTGGCCCGCCAGATCCACCCGGACCGCTTCCAGTGACGGAGGCGACCGAGACGACCGAGGCGGCCGGCCCGGCCGATGCGACGGAGGCGGCCGGGCCCGCCAAGGCGGCGGGCGGCCCGGCCGGAGCCGGGGCGGTCGCGGTCCGGCGCACCGCCGTTCCCTATCCTCTGGTCCTGGCGCTGCTCGGGGCCCTGGTAGCGGCGGCGGCGACCGCGGGCATCGCGATCGGCTCGATCAACGTGCCGGCCGGCCAGGTCTGGAGCATCCTGCTGCACCAGGTGCATCCGTCGCTGGCCGAGCCGACCTGGACGCCGGTCCGCGAGACGATCGTCCTCGACGTCCGGCTGCCCCGGGTCCTGCTGGCCGGCGTGGTCGGCGCGGGCCTGTCGGTGTCCGGGATGGCGCTCCAGGCTCTCGTCCGCAACCCGCTGGCCGACCCCATGCTGCTCGGGGTGTCGTCCGGCGCGTCGGTGGGCGCGGTGCTGGTCCTCGTCTTCCATGTGACCCTGTTCGGGATCTTCTCCCTGCCCGTGGCCGCGTTCCTCGGCGCGCTGACCGCGCTGATCGCCGTCTACTTCCTGGCCCGCTCCGGCGGCAGGATGACCACCGTGCGGCTCGTCCTCGCGGGCGTGGCCATGGCCGAGGTCCTCTCGGCGGTCGCCAGCCTGCTGGTCGTCACCTCCAACGACCCGCACAAGACCCAGTCGGCGCTGCGCTGGATGCTCGGCGGACTGGCCGGCACCACCTGGACGCTGGTGTGGATCCCCGTGGGCGCGGTCCTGCTCGGCACGGCGGTCCTGCTCGGCGTCTGCCGCTCGCTCAACCTGCTGCTGGCGGGGGAGGAGGCCGCCGCGGCCCTCGGCCTGGACGTCCACCGCTTCCGCGCCGCGCTGTTCACGCTCGTCGCCCTGATGATCGGCACGATCGTCGCGGTCAGCGGCCAGATCGGGTTCGTCGGCCTGATCATGCCGCACGTGGTGCGGCTGCTCGTGGGCGCCGACCACCGCCGCGCCCTGCCCGCCGCCGCGCTGCTCGGCGCGGCGTTCCTGATCGCCGCCGACCTGGCGGCCCGCACCCTCATCAGCCCGGAGGAGATACCCGTCGGCATCCTCACCGCCCTGGTCGGCGGCCCGTTCTTCCTCTGGCTGATGCGACGGAAGGCGGCCCGATGACGGACACCCCGATAGCCAAGCCCGGCGCGCTCGACGTCGAGGACGTGTCCGTCGTCGTGAACGGCCGGACCCTGGTGGACCAGGTCTCCCTGCACGTGGCGCCCGGCGAGGTGGTGGGACTCGCCGGCCCCAACGGCGCGGGCAAGTCCACCCTGTTGCGTACCTTCTACCGGGCGCTGCGCCCCACCTCCGGCAGGGTGGCGCTGGACGGCGAGGACGTCTGGCGGATGCCCGGCAAGCGCCTCGCGCAGCGGCTCGCCGCCGTACTGCAGGAGACGGCCGGGGACTTCGAGCTCACCGTGTACGACGTGGTGGCCATGGGCCGCACCCCGCACAAGCGCGCCTTCGCGGGCGACGACGCCGAGGACCGCGGCATCATCGTGGGCGCGCTCGAGGAGCTCGACGTCGCCGCGCTGGCGGACGCGCCCTTCGACCGCCTCTCCGGCGGGGAGAAGCAGCGGGTTCTCATCGCCCGCGCCCTCGCGCAGCGCACCGGGACGATGGTGCTGGACGAGCCGACCAACCACCTGGACCTGCGCCATCAGCTCGACGCCCTCCGGCTGGTGCGCGGGCTCGGCGTCACCGCCGTCATCGCGCTGCACGACCTCAACCTCGCCGCGTCCTTCTGCGACCGGATCTGCGTGATGGAGGCCGGCCGCGTGGTCGCCGTCGGAACGCCCGCGGAGGTCCTCACCGCCACGCTCCTCGCCGAGGTCTACCGCGTCGAGGCGGACGTGAGCGAGCACCCGGTCACCGGGCTCCCGCATGTCACCGTGCTGCCCGGCCTCGACCGGGTGCGCGAGGAGCGGCCGAGGGGAGGTCTCCTGGCGTGACCTGCGGGAACTGACCGCCGGAGCTGGCGGCCGTACGCCCTGGGAACGCCCCGCCGCCGCTGCGGGCTGTGGCTCGACACAGCGTCAGGCGCCCCCGGCGACTGGAGGTTTCTACGAATTCCAGATCGCTTTGAACGCTCCGCCCGCCTCCTCCGTATGTAGCTCCGCAGCGCTGCCGCCCCCTCTCAGCCGGCGCACGCTCACGGCCGACCGGCAACGAAGCATAGGAGCTCCGTTGAGACATACAGCACGTAGACGACCCAAGAGCGGCAGAAGAGTTGTCGTCGCCTCGATCGCGTTGATCCTTGGCGGGGGTGGCCTCATCGCGGTCAACACCACCGCCACCGCCGGCGAAGGGTGGGGCGGCGAGCAGAACCAGACGCGGAGCACCGGCCCCGCCGCGTCCACGATCAAGTGCCCCGAGGTCGCGAACGGGCTGCCCGAAGTGCCCGAAGCGGCCAGGGTCGAGGTCGACCGCGAACTCGCCACGCTGGACACCCAGATCACCGAGGCGTACCAGCAGTTCGTCGACGACAAGGAGCGGATGGAGCGGGACGCTCAGCTCGCCCAGAACGCCGTCCTCGATCCGCTGAAGGACAAGCGCGCGGCGAGCCTCGACCGTATCGCCGTAGCCATCGGCAAGGTGGCCGGCGAGCGCCCCAAGGGCGTGGAGTCGATGGCGGCGTGCATTCTGCAGGCGGACGACGCGGACGCGAACGGCGCCGGTGACGGCAAGGACCAGGAGCAGGGCCAGGGGCAGCAGGGCCAGGGGCAGCAGGGCCAGGAGCAGGGTCAGGGCGACGGCCAGGGCAACGGCAGCGGAGGCCAGGCGCAGAACGGCCCCGAGGCGTCCGACTTCGTCGACATCCAGTCCGTCCAGCCCAACGTCGCCAACCCCCAGCAGCTCGCCGAGGCCTCCCGAGGCGTCTTCTCCACCGACTGCGGTGTGAACGAGAACGGCAAGTTCAACCCGGACAACGTGATCGTCGCGCCCGGTGTGAGCAACGGCGCGCACCATATGCACGACTACGTGGGCAACCAGGCCAACGACGCGTTCGCGAGCGACGACGACCTCGCCAACGGTCAGACCACGTGCCGTAACCAGGGCGACAAGTCGACCTACTACTGGCCCGTTCTGCGTGTGCAGAACGGCCAGAACGAGGCCGACGCCAACGCTGACGGCGGCGGCAAGGACAAGAACGTCGGCGAGATCCAGACGCCCGCCGAGGTCACGCTGAACTTCGTGGGCAGCCCGGTCGGCAAGGTCACCGTGATGCCCCGCTTCCTGCGGATCATCACCGGCGACGCCAAGGCGTTCGTCAACGGCAACGCCAACGCCAACGCGTCGTGGAGCTGCACCGGCTTCGAGAACCGCCAGCTGAAGGACAAGTACCCGATCTGTCCCGAGGGCAGCAAGGTGGTCCGCAGCTTCAAGTTCCAGAGCTGCTGGGACGGCAAGAACGCGGACAGCGCCAACCACCGTACGCACGTGGCGTTCGCCGACCAGAACGGCCGCTGCGCCGAAGGCTTCCAGGCCATCCCGCAGCTCGTGCAGCGGATCGTCTACGACGTGCCGCGGCCGGTCTTCGACGGAGAATCCCCCGCGGTGTTCGCGGTCGACTCCTTCCCCGAGCAGCTGCACAAGCCGGTCACCGACCACGGCGACTTCATCAACGTCTTCGACGACAACCTGATGCGGGCGCTGGTCGACTGCATCAACGACGGTCGAAAGTGCGGACCCGGCGAGGTCGGCGCCCCGCCGGCCGAGGAGGAGCCGGGCGAGGAGCCGGGCGGGCAGCCGAGCGAGGACCCGAAGCCGACGCAGCAGCCGACGCAGAATCCCCCCTCGGAGCCGACCGAGCAGCCCACCCAGAAGCCCACGGAGCAGCCGACAGAGCAGCCGACGCAGCAGCCCGGGGGCGAGCCCGGCCAGGGCGGCGACAAGCCTGGCGCCACTCCGCCGCCGGCCTCCGGCGGCGACGAGCAGAAGCCCGAGCCCGGGAACGACGGCGCCGAGCCCGGCGGCCAGGAGAACCCGGCCGCCACGGACAAGGCCGAGGAGCCCCAGGCCGACGGATCTGGCGGCGGCGCGCCCGCCGCGCAGAAGCCGGCCGCGGGCACGGTGCAGAAGCCCAAGGCCGCCGCCGTGGAGTCGGGCGCAGCCGCTCCCGACGCGAAGAAGTCCGAGGCCGCGGCCGGCACACCCGGTGCGCAGAGCACGCCGCCCGCCGGCGAGACCGGCCTGGCGGGCGGCCAGCAGCAGGCCGCAGAGGGCGGGCTCGCCGAGACCGGCGCCCAGCTGTGGCCCTCCGCGGTCGGCGCCGCGCTGCTGATCGCCGGCGTCCTGCTGCTGCGGACGCGCTCTCGCGGAGAGGGCGCCCGGCAGCGATGAGATAGCCAAGCCCCCTCGCTCGGCTGCGGGGCGGGGGGGGGGGCGTGCCGGCGCGCGC
>NZ_JBFAYB010000109.1:0-27226 GCF_040681075.1 Streptomyces sp. NPDC051907
AGTGGCCCACGGCGCAGGCCATTTCCCTCTGGTTCACTGGGCCATTCACGGGCTGGTCCGGTGCGGCCGAGAGCCCCCGGAAGGCCGGGTTCGGCGCGCGGGCGGCGCCGGCTCGGCGCGCCGTCGCCGGGGGCGGCGGCTCGATGTGCTGTCGTGTCGGCAGACGGTACCGACGACCGATGAGGAGTTCTCCGTGGTTCAGGACTTCGGCCGTCAGGCCATGGCCGCCGCCGGGGAGGGATCGTGAGCCCGAAGGTGACGTTCCCTCTGGTCCCGGGCGAGGACGGCGTCTTGCAGGTGCCGGCCGAGGAGGTCAGCCGGCTGCTGCGGAGGCTGGGCAAGCAGTGGCTGGTCAAGGTGAAGACCGGCAGGTCGGATCTGGACGGCGAGACGGTGGCCGCGCTGACCATCGAGCTGGCCAAGCTCGCCGACCGGATCGACGTGGAGTGCATCGCCCACCGCAGCGGAGACGGCGGCAGCGGCGGCTAGTCGCCGAACTCCGGCGGCTCGGCTCAGGCGACGTCGGACAGCTGGGGCATGTCCCCTTCGGTCGTCGTCAGGTCGATCACCGCGAACGGCGCGCCCTCGGGGTCCGTCAACGCGGCGAACCGGCCGAACGGGCTGGTCATCGGCCCGAAGCGGAGGACTCCGCCGCGCTCGGCCGCCTTCGCGACCGCCGCGTCGCAGTCCTCGACCGCGAAGTACACGTTGACGTACTGCGGCACCTCGGGCGGGAAGTCCTCGGGCGTCATCCGCATCCGGCCGAGCACCGTCTCCTCGCCCGCGTTGAAGAGCCGGAAGTCGACGTGCTCGTCCGACATCTGCTGCGCGCTGTAGGAGAAGACGGCCGGGAAGAAGGCGTCCGCCTTCTCCGGCTCCCTGGTGAAGACCTCGGCCCAGGCGTAGGCGCCGGGCTCGCCCTTCAGCTCGAAGCCCTGGTGGGTCTTGGGCTGCCAGGCTCCGAAGACCACGCCGCTGGGGTCGCTGGCGAGCACCATCGAGCCGAAGTCGCCGACCTCCATCGGCCCCATCAGCACCTGGCCTCCGGCGTCACGGATCTTGGGGGCGAGGGCGGCGACGTCGGCGGACGCCAGGTACAGACACCATGCGGCGGGCGCCTCCTCCGCGCCGGGCATCGGCGGGGACACCGCGGCCACCGCCTTGCCGTCGACGTACGCCTGCGTGTAGTCGCCGAACTCCGGCGAGGACTCGCCGAAGGTCCACCCGAGCACATCGCCGTAGAAGCTCTTGGCGCGCTCGACGTCGGCGAACATCGCGTCGGCCCAGATCGGTGTGCCCTCAGTTTGGCTGGCCATGACTGCGCCTCGCTTCAGTTCGACGGACGTGGACGGGCGTCCCCTGTCTCACGCTAGTCACCCGACCGGCGGCCCGCGCGCCGAGCGCGAGACCGGCGGACGGACCCCGGTCCATAGACCGTCCACCGACCCATGGACCTATAGCGACTTGAGCCGCGAGGGGTGGATCGCCCCCGCCGTGTCCCCGAGCGGGGAGCCGCTGCCGCCCCACCGCAGCGCCACGATCTCCGCCGCGATGGAGACCGCCACCTCCTCGGGGGTGCGGGCGCCCAGATCGAGCCCGATGGGCGAGCGCAGCCGCGCCGTCTCCGCCGCCTCGACCCCCCGCTCCCGCAGCCGCGCCAGCCGGTCCTCGTGCGTGCGGCGGCTGCCCATGGCGCCGATGTACGCCGCCGGGGTGCGCAGGGCGACTTCGAGCAGCGGGACGTCGAACTTCGGGTCGTGCGTGAGCACGCACATCACCGTCCGCTCGTCGACGTCCGTGTCGCGCAGGTACCGGTGCGGCCAGTCGGTCACCACCTCCACGCCGTCGGGGAAGCGCCGTGCGTCGGCGAAGACCGGTCGGGCGTCGCACACGGTGACCCGGTAGCCGAGGAACGCGCCGATGCGCGCCACCGCGGCCGCGAAGTCGATCGCGCCGAAGACCAGCATCCGCGGCGGCGGGGCGAAGGACTGGAGGAACACGGCGACGTCGTCCTCGCGCCGTTCGCCGTGCGGCCCGTAGTGGCGCAGGACGGTGGCGCCCTGGGCCAGCTCGCCGCGCGCGTCGGCGGTCACGGCGACGTCGAGGCCCTCCGCACCGAGCGAGCCGGCCACCGCGTCGGGCCATACGGCGAGCGAGGCGCCGCGCCGCGCCTGCCCGTCGACGACGGTCGCCACGACGACGGGACGGTGTTCCTCGACGGAGGCGGCCGCCTGTCCGAAGGCGGGGTCGGTCGCCGCGGACACGGCGCGTACGAGGACCGTGATCTCTCCGCCGCAGGTCAGTCCGACGGCGAACGCGTCCTCGTCGCTGTAGCCGAAGGTCTGCAGCCGTGCCTGGCCGCTCTCGACCACTTCCTTGGCCAGCTCGAAGACGGCGCCCTCCACACAGCCCCCGGAGACGCCTCCCACCACCTGGTCGCCTGGGCCGACGGCCATGGCCGCCCCGGGGCCGAGCGGCGCGCTGCGGCTGACCGCGACGACGGTGGCGAGCCCAAAGGCGCCTCCGGAGGCATACCAGTCGGTGAGCACAGGAAGGATTTCGCGCATCGCCCGCACCTCTCGCACGACGACTGCCGACGGCCGCTCCACGGGCACGGGCGGGGGGTATCTGTCGTTCTGCCCTGCTACGTCACTCTATGCGGCGGCGCCGGGCGGTGCGAGCCCCGCAGGAGGCCCAGGGGGCGGTCTCGGCTGGGCGCTGGACGGGGCGCGCCGACCGGGGATCGGAGGGCGCGATTACGCCGTGGGCTGAGGCTCTTCCCTCCTGGGGAGAGCGGCGTAAGTTGGATTACATGATTACAACCGAGCAGGAACAGAAGCTGCGCGGCTGGTTCGCCGGGCGGCTGCCGGAAGGACTCTTCGACGAACTCGTCGATGTGATCGTGGACCGCGAGGAGATCACCGTCGTCGGGCGCATCCCCGCGCCCGACCTCGGCGCCGAGGCGTCCCAGGCGGAGCGGGACGCCTCCGTCGACGGGCGCGTCTCGGAGTTCCGCGAGCGCACCCGGGACGAGCGCATGGGCGTCGCTCGCGAGGCCGAGCGGCGCTTCGGGCGCAAGGTCTCCTGGGGCGTGGAGTGCGGGGACCGGCGGGCGATGTACACGACCGTCGCCGCACCCGTGATGACACGGCTGCGCCAGCCCGAGCGCGAGGTGCTCGACACCCTGATCGCAGGCGGCGTCGCCCGCAGCCGCAGCGAGGCGCTCGCCTGGTGCGTGCGCCTGGTGCAGCGCAACGCCGACAGCTGGCTGGGAGATCTGCGCGACTCGCTCAAGCACGTACAGGACGTACGGGCGCAGGGACCGGACGCGGACTGAGGACCCGCGCCGTCAGCAGAAGTCCGGCGGCCGAGGCGGGCCCTGCGCTCGCCCTCAGCCGCCGGGCGTCGCGGGACGGGGCGGCAGCCCCGGGGGCACCACCCACGCCGCGGTGGAGCGTCTGACCACGGGCTCAGCCCGCTGGGCGCGGGCGTCCGCTTCCCGCAGCTGCGCACACCATCTGCACTTCTCTTCCTCATGCAGCCGCGAGGCCAGCCAGTACGCGCCGGCGAGCCGGGCGTGGGGCACGGGGTTCGGGTCGTCGCCGAGGGCGTCCATGCCACGCCCAACGACGCCGTCAGGCCAATGGAACGGCGAGCTGGGAGCGCGTAATGGAACCGTCACCGGGGTGAGCGTCCAACCGTCACCAGGTGGACCGGTCCGAGCGCTGCGCGGGCGCCTCGTCGGCGCTCCCGGCGAGGCGGCGGCTACGCGGCCCCTGCCGCGAGGAGCAGCGCCTCGGTCTGCGGGTGCGGTCCGGCTTTCGCCCAGTACAGCGGGGTGTTGCCGGTACCCCGGTCCTCCCGCAGTTTGGGGTCGGCGCCGTGCGCGAGGAGCTCTTGGACCGCTTCCGTGTGCCCCCAGCACGCGGCGGCGCACAAGGGGGTGCCCTCGTCGCCGTGACCGCTCTCGACGTCGGGGCTCGCGCCGGCCTCCAGCAGGGCCCGGACGATCTCCGCGACGCCGTGAACCGAGGCCGCATAGAGGGGCGTCGTACCGTGGGCGTCGGCTTTCCGGGGGTCGGCTCCGGCCCGCAGCAGGGCGCGCACGCCGGCCCGGTCGCCGAGCCGCGCGGCCCACACCAGACGGCTCGAGAGCTTCTTCTGACGTCGTCTGTTCATGAGGGCGACGGTACCCCGGACGCGATCGAACTCCCGTGCCGGGTAGAGGAATTCGAACGACGCGGGGCCCTGGTCGCCGACCGGGGCCCGCTGTCGTGCTGTCCCGCTGTCCCGCTGTCCCGCTCAGGCGAGGAGGACGACGGCCGCGGTCGCCGCGCCCGCCGCCGCGCCGGCCACGGTCTGTGCGACGGAGTGGTAGCGCAGGACGACCCGGGTCCAGCACACGAGGACGGTCATCGCGTACGCGAGCAGCCACCAGCCGGAGTGCACCGCGGCGAGCAGCGCCACGACGGCCGAGGCCACCGCCGCGTCCACCGAGATCTTCCAGACGGTGTTGACCGCCAGCAGGACGACGGTCATCGCCCAGAGCGCGAGCATCGCGAGGAGGATGCCGGTCGGGGCGCCGCCGAGCACCATGACGATGGATCCGGCGCCGACCGATCCGAGGATGACGAGGAAGATCGGAGCCCGCTTGGTCCGGTCGACCACGTGCCGGTCGCCCCAGGTGCCGCGCTTGCGCTCCCACTCGATGTACCCGGCCGGGACCAGCCCGGCGCAGACCGCGCCGAGCAGCCCCCAGGGCAGGCCGGTCCAGTCGCCCGCGGCGGCGACGCCGATGGCGAGCATGCCGATCAGCAGGACGTTGCGCGGCTGCAGTACGTCGGTCAGCGTGCGGGCCGCCGCGGCCGTGCGCGGCGAGACAACGCCGACGGCGGGCGCGGGCGGAGGCTCGGAGGTCCCGGCGGGCTGGGGCGCGGGACCGGGCGAGGTCCCGGCGGGCCCGGACGGGGTCTCGGCGGCCTCGGCGGGCTCGGACACGGTCCCGGCGGGCTCGGACAAGGTCCCGGTGACCGTCGGCGTGGGCTCGTCGCCGCGCCGGCGCCGCCGCTCGTTCGTCCCCGCGCTCACGCCGCCGTCTCCATCGATCGCAGGACGCGCTGGGTCCCGTCGTCGGTGATGGTCCGGTACGCGGCCGCCACCCGCAGCAGCCAGGCGACCTCGTCGTCCTGGTCGGCGGCGTGCTTGGTCTCCACCGCCGCGGCCGGGCCTGCCGGCGCCCCGTCGGCCTTGGCGGCGAGGGCCGCCTTGATCCAGTGCGCGTCCGCGAGCGGCCCCGCGGCGTCCGGCGCCGCGCTCTCCTCCTCGGCGGTGCGCTTGGCCGCCAGGACCAGGCTGTCGGGCACGTAGTGCCGCAGCTTCTCGACCGCGTCGGCGATGTCGGCGGCCCACCGGTCCACGCGCAGGTCCGCGGGCGTGTCGAAGCGGACGAGCTCGCGGGTCAGCGAGGCCGGGGGCGCGAAGGGCTGGTCCGGGAAGGCGGTCATCAGCTCGCGCCACAGCGGGTGCAGCTTGACCTGCGCCCGCCACAGCTTGACGCGCCGCCAGCAGTTGCTGAAGGCGGGGATGGACGCGCCGACGGCGAAGAAGCCGAACAGCAGCAGCTGCGCGGCCTCGGTGATCTCGTCGAAGCTCTTCGCGAACGCCTCGCTGGGCTGGTCGACGACGCTGATCCACATGAAGAGCGTGCGGCTGACGGTGTAGCCGACGCCGACGAACATCGCGAAGGTCATCATGCCGAGGCCCACGCGCAGATGGCGCAGCGTCGCGTCCGCGGTGGCCAGCGCCCACTGGTAGGCGCAGACGGCGGAGGCGGCGCCCAAGTAGAGGTAGAACACGCTCATATAGAGCGTCGCGCCCCACTGTCCGGCGTGGTCGGACACGAAGCGGTCGGACGGCACGGAGCGGTCGACCACGGTGAAGAAGAGCGCGGTCAGCAGGATCAGCGTGGCGACGGACGCCTTGGCGGCCACCTGCTGCACGGTGCGGGCGAAGCGGACGTGCCGCGGGACGTCGCCCTTGTCCGGGTACTGGCCGTAGATGGCGACGATGTAGCTGAGGATGGCGAGGATCGCGACGGTCGCCGTGTAGTGCTTGATCAGCACCGCGAGGTCGGTGACGGAGCTGTTGTTCAGCCCGATGCGCACGACCTTGGTCTTGGTCCACAGGGCGACGGCGAATCCGGCGTAGCAGCCCCACAGGGCTCGGCGGCGCTTGTCCTCTTCGTCTCCCCACAGCGCGGCGGGCATCCGCCACAGGGCGACGGCTGTCATCAGGCCGGCTATGACATAGCCGGCGAGGTCGAGCGGGGTCACGGTCAGCTTCCTCGGGTCAGTAACGGGGGACGGCCAGGCACGTCAGGGCCTGGAACGGCAGGGGGCAGGAGCGGCAGGGGGCAAGAGCGCCAGGGGTCGGCAACGCCGGGGTCAGGAGCGGCGGAAGAACCCCCGGCGCCGATGGGCGACGGGCCGGGAGAGGGAGTTGGCCAGCCGTCCCACCATGTCATCGCTGGTCACGTCTCTGGCCATGCGAGGGATGAGCGAGGCGCCGAATTCGGCCATCCGTTCGTCGTGGGTGTCGTACTGCGCGCGGGCCTGGATCGTGGCCCCCGAGCGGATGGCGTCGGCGATCGGCGCGGGGACGTCCCCCGGCTCGGCGGCGGGCGGCTGCGGGTCGGCGGGCTCGTCCGCCGCGAGCACGCGGGTGATGAGCGAGGCGTCGAACACCGGCAGCAGCAGCCGGAGTTGGTCGGCGTCGAGGGTCGTGCCGTGGTCGAACCACTCGTGGCAGAGCTCGTGCAGGATGACGTGCTGGGTCTGGTACGCGGTCGGCCGGCGCCGGTAGAGCACGAAGCTGGTGTCGTTCGACTTCAGTCGCAGACCGCAGGCGGCGTTCACCCGCGCCAGCCGGTCCGGGAGCTCGTGCAGCACGATGGTCCGCCCGCTGGCCGCCTCCATGTTCGCCACCAGCCCCGCGACCGTGAAGGGAGCCGGGATGGGGAGGTCGGCGAGTCCTGCTTCGCACTGTCTGCGCAGCTCGCGCATGGACATGGGGGCCTCTTGATCGTGGTCGCGTGCGTGGGGCATGCGCTCGGCGCATCTTAGCCAACGGCCAGGTCGGCGGCCGTCGACAGCCCCTGAGCACGCCCCGCTACGGCGCCTGCGCCCCGCCTTCGGCGTCCTTGTCCCCCTTGGCGCCCTCCAGCAGCGAGAGCGCGAACTTCAGCAGCTCCGGCGGGAGTCCGCCCTCGTCGAGCCCCCGTGCGGCCACGCCGCTGATCTCCCCGGTGCGGCGTTTGGCGAGAAACTGCAGCCCGGCGACGACGTCGTCGACGACTTCGGACTCCTCTTTGAAGAAGCGCCAGTCCACGCCGAAGCCGAGCCCGAGGGCCTTGAGGATGTCCTCGGAGGGGTGGGTGACCTTGCCGGCCAGGATGTTGGAGAAGTAGCTGTGGGAGAGCGAGCCGCCCCGCTCCTTGACCAGGTCGGCGAAGTGCCGTCCGGAGACCTTCTCCCCCGGGAAGGTCTTCTCCACCATGTACTCGACCTTCTGCTGCAACGTCTCCAGCTGCGGCGCGCGTTGTTCGCCGTTGTCCATTGAGACCCCCACACGTTCACGTCGACCGCTGGTGCGCACTCGGCCGACGCTTCCGCGGTGTTCGATTTCGGTCAACGGGCTCGTACTGTAACGGACCCTGACACAGCTGCCACCACCACGAGCGACGAAGTGAGCCTTCCGCGCACTTGTTCAGGTTCGGGCTTGCGTAAACACTCTACGTCACTGTTAACTCGAAAAAACACGGACAGGGGGCCACGAGGGGAGCCCCCTGCCCGTGTGGTCAGCCACGCGCCGCGACAACGGTGTAGCCCTCCGCGACGGGGGATGCGCGGAGGGCTACGCACCCATTATGACACCTTGTCAGCGTGTCCGGCAGCCGCCTGCCTCACCGCGCGTCCGCGGCGCCCGGTGTTAGATGAAGTCATGGGCGAATCCCTCGGGCGTCGCCTGCGCTCGATGCCGGGTGTCCGGACCGTCGCGGGGCAGGTCTTCGTCCTGCAGTTGACGGTCGTGGTGCTTCTCGTCGCCGCCGCCGTGGCCGCCCTGATGCTGCAGTCCCAGACCGACAGCGCGCGCGAGGCCCGCAATCGCTCGCTGGCCGTGGCCGAGACCTTCGCCAACGCGCCGGGCACCCGCGAGGCGCTCAACAGCCCCGACCCCAGCGCCACGCTCCAGCCGCGCGCCGAGCTGGCCAGGAAGGCGTCCGGGGTGGACTTCGTGGTGGTGATGTCCACCGAGGGAGTCCGCTACACGCACCCCAACCCGCAGCAGATCGGCAAGCACTACATCGGCACGATCGCGCCCGCCGTCGAGGGCGAGGTGGTGACCGAGACGGTGACCGGCACGCTGGGCCCCTCGGTGCGGGCGGTCGTCCCCGTCTGGGACCGCGGCGAGGTCATCGGCCTGGTCTCCGCCGGGATCACCGTCGACACCGTGAGCATCGCGGCCCAGCGCCAGCTGCCCCTGGTCCTCGGCGCCGCCGCCGGGGTGCTCGCCCTGGCCATGGTCGGCACCGCGCTGGTCAGCAGACGGCTTCGCCGCCACACCCGGGGCCTCGCGCCGGACGAGATGACCCGGATGTACGAGCACCACGACGCGGTCCTGCACGCCGTGCGCGAGGGCGTGGTCATCCTCGACGACGACTGCCGGATCCTGCTCGCCAACGACGAGGCGCGCCGCCTGCTGGCCTTGCCGCCGGACGCCGAGGGGCAGCCGATCACCGAGCTGGGCCTCGCGCCGCGCACCGCGCGCCTGCTGAGCTCCGGGCGGACCGTCACCGACGAGGTGCACCCGGTCGGCGACCGGCTGCTCGCCGTCAACCAGCGCTCGACGGACGTGGACGGCGGCCCGCCGGGCAGCGTGACCACGCTGCGGGACACGACCGAGCTGCGACTGCTCTCCGGCCGGGCCGACGTCGCCCGGGAGCGGCTGAGGCTGCTGTACGAGGCCGGGGCGGAGATCGGCACCACCCTCGACGTCGTGCGCACCTCGCAGGAGCTGGCGGAGTTCGCCGTGCCGCGGTTCGCCGACTACGTCACCGTCGACCTCGCCGATCCGGTGCTGTCCGGCGAGGAGCCCTCGAACACCGGCACAGACATGCGCAGGGTGGCGATCACGGGCATCCGGCAGGACACCCCGCTCTACCCGCTCGGCAAGCTGATCCGCTTCGTTCCCTCCACGCCGCAGGCCTCCGGCTTCGACACCGGCAGGGTGGTCATGGAGGCGGACATGGCCGCGTTCACCGGGTGGCAGGAGCAGGACCCGGAGCGGGCCCGCAGGCTCGTCGAGTTCGGCATCCACTCGATGATCGCGGCGCCGCTGCGCGCCCGGGGGGTGATTCTGGGCGTCGCCACCTTCTGGCGCTCGCGCAAGCCCGAGCCCTTCGAGGAGGACGACCTCTCGCTGGCGGAGGAGCTGGTCGCGCGGGCCGCGGTGAGCGTCGACAACGCGCGCCGCTTCACCCGCGAGCACACCATGGCCGTCACGCTCCAGCGCAGCCTGCTCCCCCATGCCCTGCCCGACCAGACCGCTCTGGACGTGGCCCACCGCTATCTGCCGGCGCGGGCCGGTCTCGGCGGGGTCGGCGGGGACTGGTTCGACGTCATCCAGCTGCCGGGGGCACGGGTGGCGCTCGTGGTGGGCGACGTGGTCGGCCACGGGCTGCACGCGGCGGCCACCATGGGCCGGCTGCGCACCGCGGTCCACAACTTCTCGGCCCTGGACCTGCCGCCCGACGAGCTGCTGGGGCACCTGGACGAGCTGGTCACCCGCATCGACCAGGACGAGGGGGCGGACGGCACGGTGGCCGGCGTCACCGGGGCCACCTGCGTGTACGCGATCTACGATCCGAGCACCCGGCTGTGCACCATGGCCCGCGCCGGCCACCTCGAGCCGGCGATCGTCCACCCGGACGGCCGCGTCGCGTTCCCCGGGGTGCCCGCGGGGCCGCCGCTCGGCCTGGGCGGTCTGCCCTTCGAGACGCTGGAGGTGCTGCTGCCCGAGGGCAGCAGCGTGGTGCTCTACACGGACGGTCTCGTGGAGGACCGGGACCGGGACATCGACGTGGGGCTGGCGGTGCTGCGCCGCACCCTGGCCCATCCGGGCCGGGCCCCGGAGGAGACCTGCCGCGCGGTGCTGGAGGCGCTGCTGCCGGAGGAGCCCGCGGACGACATCGCGCTGGTCGTCGCCCGTACGCGGGTCCTGGACAGCGCCCGCACGGCCGCCTGGGAGGTGCCGTCCGACCCGTCGGCCGTCGGCGGGGTGCGGGCGTCGGCGTCCCGCACGCTGAGCGACTGGGGGCTGGACGAGGAGGCCTTCACCACGGAGCTGATCCTCAGCGAGCTGGTCACCAACGCGATCCGCCATGCCAGCGGCCCGATCCGGGTACGGCTGATCCTCGACCGCAGTCTGATCTGCGAGGTCTCCGACGGCAGCAGCGTCTCGCCGCATCTGCGGCAGGCGGCGTCCACGGACGAGGGCGGCCGCGGGCTGTTCCTGGTGGCGCAGTTCGCCGACCGCTGGGGCACCCGCTACACCACGGACGGCAAGGTCATCTGGACGGAGCAGCCCTTCCCCGAGGGCTTCGCCGACGACGCGCCCACGCGCTGAGCGCCCTTCCCCGCGGCAGGGGAGCGGTCCCCCTGTCGGGCGATCGTGTCAGGAGATCCGCAGCGGCGTCCGCTCCGAGACGGCGGCGACGTCCGCCTCGATGGCCGCCGCGGTCGCGCGCAGCGCGGGGAGCATCGGCCGACATCACCCTCGGCACCCGCTTCCGCGCCCTACGCCACCTCCATGGGCCGGGTCCTGCTCTCCGGCCGCCCCGAGCCCGAGCGCGACGCCTACCTCGCACGGGTCCGCC
Organism: Streptomyces sp. NPDC051907; assembly: GCF_040681075.1. Lineage (NCBI taxonomy): Bacteria > Bacillati > Actinomycetota > Actinomycetes > Kitasatosporales > Streptomycetaceae > Streptomyces > Streptomyces sp. NPDC051907. The sequence continues at coordinate 10,934 of NZ_JBFAYB010000109.1, forward strand.
CCCAGCCGCTCACCCGGCGGACCGTCGCCTCGCCGGGCGAGCTCGCCGACGCCCTCGACGCCGCCGCACGCGACGGCCACGCCCTGGTCGACCAGGAGCTCGAGGACGGCCTGCGCTCCATCGCCGTGCCGGTCCGCGACCGGGACGGACGGACGGCGGCGGCGCTCAACGTCGCCCTGCACGTCGGCCACGACACCCCGGAGCAGACCCGCGAGGCTCACCTGTCCCGGCCTCGCGGCGCCTGCTCTGCCGCAGATCTCCGTCGGGGGGTTCCTGAGGCGCGGCGAGCGGGTCTGGGCGACCATGGAAGGGCAGGCGCGGTCCTGCGGGAGGTCCCCATGGAGTATCCGGAACGGTACGAGCTGGTATTTCAGGCGTCCGCGGTGGAGGACGACGTGGTCGTCGTCCGGCGCACCGACCGGGCGGGGGCCGGCGGGTACCCGATCTACGAGGACGAGACGGGGATCGTACGCGCCGAGATCAGCGACCGCGGAGAGGTGCGGATGGTGGCCAGCGGAGGCCATCAGCGCCCCGGGACGCCCACGCTGGCGCGCCCGCTGCAAGTCTGAACCGACGGGAACGTCCGCGTCGGCAGGGGTGGGATGACGCGCACACGGCAGACCGGGCGAGCGATCACTCGGGCCAGCGATCAGTGGAGGAGACATGACCGGTCAGTTCGAGGCGACCGTGGAGATCGACCGCTCCGTCGACGAGGTCTTCGCCTTCCTCGCCGACGGACGCAACGATCCGAAGTTCAGCCCGAGGGTGCTGCAGATCGCCAAGACGCCGGAGGGCCCGACAGCGGCGGGCACGGTCTTCGTGAGCACCGTCAAGGACGCGGGGATGACGACCAAGCGCGAGATCCGCGTCAGCGAGCTGCAGCCGCCCTCCAGGCTCCGCTGGACCGAGACCTCGAAGAACCTGGTGACCTCCGCCGAGGGCGGCTACGACCTGGAGCCGACCGCCGACGGCAGGACCCGGCTGCACGTCTTCAACCGCCTCGAAGGCCACGGCATCGGCAAGCTCCTCACGCCTCTGGCGCTGGGCGCGGCCCGCAAGGACGCGGACGCCTTCGCCGACCGGATCAAGCGGGCGGTCGAGGCGTCCTGACCGAGAGTCCGCCGTCTGGATCCTCGCTTGAATGCCCGCTGACGCCCGCGCGGTGCGCGGCGCCGCTCCACGTCGTCCAGCCGCCCTCAGTCGGTCGGCTGGGCGGCGTCCTGTGCGGACAGGTCAGCCCGCGCCGACGCCCGCGCCGACGGTTTCGCAGTCCGGATAGACGTCCGGCTGACGCCGTTCCGTGGCCTCGATGTAGTCGTTGAGGGCCTTGCGGGAGCGGGCGACCGTGGCGATGTGCTCGTCCAGCCCGCGCAGGCGGGTCCGCAGGACGTCCAGGAGCTCGGGACAGGGCGCGAGGTCGGGGCCCGGGCCGGTGACGCAGGGCAGGAGGTACGCGATCTCATGGGTCGACAGTCCGGCGTCGAGCAGCCTTCTGATCTGGTTCACCGTCAGGACGGCGTCGTCGGCGTACTCCCGGTAGCCGCTGGAGCGGCGGAGCGGTTCGAGCAGGCCCTGGGCCTCGTAGTAGCGCAGCTGATGCGTGCGGACTCCGGTCCGCCTGCTCAGGTCTCCGATCAGCATGTTCGTTCCCCCTTGACCTTCATACCGGTGTGAAGGTCAACGATTGCTCCATTGCCGCTCATTCCCTTGGAGGAAGCTCATGCCGAAGAATCCCGATGCGAGCCGTACCCCTGTGACGGTCGTCGGTCTGGGTCTGATGGGACAGGCGCTGGCCGGGGCGTTCCTGCGCGCCGGGCATCCCACGACCGTATGGAACCGCACGCCGCAGAAGGCCGACCAGCTCGTCGCCGACGGCGCGCAGCTCGCCGACTCGGTCGCGTCCGCTGTCACGGCCAGCCGGCTCGTGGTCCTGTGCGTCACGGACTACGACGCCGTGCACGGACTCCTCGATCCGCTCGGCGACGTCCTCGATGGCCGGGTGCTGGTGAACCTCACCTCGGGCACCTCGCAGGCGGCTCGCGAGACCGCCGAGTGGGCGGCGCGATGGCAGGACACCGTCTACCTGGACGGCGCGATCATGGCGTCCCCCGCGGCGATCGGCACGGCGGACGCCCTCATTCTGTACAGCGGGCCGAAGCCTGCCTTCGACCGGTACGAGTCGGCCCTTGCGAGCCTGGGCGCGGGCAAGACGTATCTCGGCGCCGACCACGGCCTGTCGTCGCTGTACGACGTGGCCTTGCTGGGTCTGATGTGGAGCGTTCTGAACGGCTTCCTGCAGGGCGCCGCTCTGCTCGGCACGGCGGGTGTGGAGGCCGCGACGTTCGCCCCGTTCGCCCAGCAGGGGTTGGGGACCGTGGGCGACTGGCTGTCCGGCTACGCGCGGCAGATCGACGAGGGCTCGTACCCGGCGCTCGACGCCACCATCGGCACTCACCTGGCCGCGATGGAGCACCTGGTTCACGAGAGCGAGGCCCTCGGCGTCAACGCGGAGCTGCCGAGGCTCGTCAAGGCCCTGGGCGACCAGGCCGTGGCGGACGGACGCGGCGACGACGGCTACGCGGCGCTGATCGAGCTGTTCCGCAAGCCCGCGGGCAGGAGCACATGACCGCCCACCGTCCCGCGGACATGACCGCCGACCGTCCCGCGGACATGACTGCCGGCCATCCCGCGGACATGACCGCCCACCGTCCCGAGAACCCGAATGGCGGCTGCTCCCGCACCGCCGCGAACAGCCGGCGACCGGCCGTGACATGGTGTCAGACATGACCGCTGCCCCGTTCAACCCGCGCACGCTGCTGGCAGAGAGCCGACTCGGCGTCCTCGCCACGATCAAGTCGGACGGCCTGCCCCAGCTCTCCCCCGTGATGCCCTTCTACGACGAGAAGGCCGGCGTCCTGTATGTGTCGATGACGGAGGGACGTGCGAAGACGGCGAACCTGCGCCGGGATCCGCGGGCCGCGCTGGAGGTCACCAGCTCCGACGGATTCTCCTGGGCCACCGCCGAGGGCCCTGTGACGCTCACCGGTCCGGGAACCGACCCGGACGGCCCCGAGGTCGAGGCGCTGGTGCGCTACTACCGCACCGCCGCCGGGGAGCATCCGGACTGGGACGAGTACCGGTCGGTGATGGTGTCCGAGCGCCGGGTGCTGATGACGATGACGGTCGACCGCGTCTACGGCGAGAGCATCCGCTGACGGGGTTTCGACACCCGCACCTTCTGGCAGAACCGGCGGTCTCGCTCCGCCATCTGTGCCCGCGGACCGGCTGAGCGCAGGACCACGTCCAGGGCCCGGTCCGGATCCGCGGCATAGCTGTTGCTGAACCACGCCATGTTCGCCTCGACCACCGCCCACTGGTCGGCGGCGCCGTGCTCAGGCGTGGTCAGGAGCCCGACGTCCACCACCACCGCGCTGGGCAGGCCACCGCCGCACGCGGCCAGGAGATCGTCCGCGAACTCCAGGACAGCGCCTTCATGGCGGTGCCCGTCCAGCCGCTCGGCGTCGAGACGGCCGAACGTGGCGTACTGCGAACCCGTGCGGACCTCGCCGTCCAGGAGATACAGGCGAAACTCCGCTGCCCAGGTCACCACGTCGCTGATCTGTACCGGCACGTCCGGTGACAGCTCCGGCCGTGTGGGGAGGCAACTGCCGCTGGTGTAGACGGCGGCCGGGAAGCTCTTGTCACTCGGCGGCTTGACGAACGCCGGTCGGGACAGGCCGCGCGCCTCGCCCAGGGTCGCCATGGCGATGCGCCGCCTGGTGAACTCGTAGGGCAATGTGGCCAGCCAGTCGTCGGACGGCTCCAAGAGCGCGACCTCAAGGGCGTCCACGACGCGTGCCGCGAAAGCGGGGCCGCCATAGTAGTGGCCGCCACGCCTCCCCAGGGCGGCGCCCGCACCGCCATGGGCGGGAAGTACTTCCACATCCATCCCCCGCCGACGCGCCGACGTCGAGAGCAGCTCGGATGTCGTGGTGTACTGCGGCGCCAACGCCAGGAAACCATGGTCCGTCACATCGCTGACGATGCCACCGATTCGGCCGAACCGTCCACAGCGTTCGGGCCCACGCCTCGGGGTCGAGCAGCCGACCAGAGGACTCGCCGGCGCTCGGTCGAACCCGAAGCGGTGACCGTCTCGGACTAGTAGTCGAGCTCCACGTAGTCGATGTCCGTGAACTCGACCAGCAGCCCGGGCGCCCGGCGGCCGGCGTCCTTGAAGTACTGCTCCTGGAGGCCTTCCGCCGCGATGGCCTGGAGCTCGCGCTCGCTCGCTCCGGCTGCCTGCGCGTCGAAGAGCCGCTGGGCGTACGCGGGAGGGAGATGCTGGGTGATCCGACGGACGCGTCCGTCGTCCGTGCTGCCCGGCGCCGCCGTGAAGCCGAACCGTGCGCGGGTCTCGATGACCAGGCCGCCCGTGCTCGCCGCCGCCTTCTGGGCGCGCTGCCTCACCCTCGGCTGCCAGTCTCTGCGGACCTCGGCTGCCATCCGGGCCGCCAAGTCCTTGCGAGGGTGCTTGAACTGCCCTGTCAGATAGCGCTCCACGGTGCGCTGAGAGACGCCGAGCCGCAGGGCCACCGCCTTGGTCGACCCTTTCTCGTGCCGTACCAGGAAACGCATCTGCGCCTGCGCGGACTTGGGGAGGGGGCGCGTCCAGTTGGCCTGCGCCGCCTTGTCGAGGCTGTCGCCGAAGATACCCATCCGGACCTACTCTCCGTCCACCGCGGCGTCGGAGCCCTTGATGTGCCGGGCGGGGTTGTGGCCCGAGTCCAGCAGCTGCACGGCCCACATCAGCTCCTGTGTGCCCTCGTGCTTGACCATTCCGGGGCTGACGCCGAGGCGGAACCCGCCGGGCAGCGGCTTGCCCTCCGGCGTGCGCGGCAGGAAGTCCAGCGGACCGGGTCCGTCGGACAGGTACACGGCGCAGTCGGAGAGAACGGCGACCGGGAACAGGCCGACGCCGGCCAGCTTGAGCATCTTGCGGTGCATGTTGACCCGGGCGGCGGAGATGACCGCGGCGCGGATGTCCGGCCGCCAGGTCGGACGCTCCAGGGCGGGCCACCGCTCGCCGAACCGGTGCGACGCTCCTTGCGGGCGCTCCCGGAGCTTGCCGATGCCGCCCTTCACCGTCGCCTTGATCGCGGACAGCACGGCCGCCCGGCTGGGGTCGGTCTCCTTGTGCGTCTCCATAGCGGCCAGGAAGTCCGGCTCGCCCATAGCGCTCACCACTCCGAGCTGTTCCATGGTGGCCATGTAGGCGTCGCGCAGCCGGCCGTACCAGGCGTCCAGGTACGCGCCGTTGTCGTGCCGTACGTACGCCTCGACCGGCCGGACGGCGTGTCCCAGCTCCACTGCGTACGCGACCGTAGGCGTGGCGTACCAGGCGGGGCCTTCGGGGCGGGCGCCGTGCGGGGTGAACGGACTGGGCAGCCGAGGGTCGATCTCCACGCCCGACAGGTCGACCAGCCATGAGCCGGGCAATTTGGGGTCGAATGCCGGGGCGCGCACATGGACGGCGGGTCCCAGGCCGACCGTGAGCCGGTTCGCCGCGGCGGCGAAGGCCATGTTGACGTCGATGCCGACCGCGTACTTCCGGGCGCACTCCTCGTCGGTGAGCAGCTCCGGGTCGCGGATCCATTCATAGGCCTCTTCGTCGAGGACCTCGGCCGGGGTGCGCCGGTGGCCGCGCGGGTACAGCTGCGCGACGACCGGGTGCTCGTCCGGGGCCTCCGGCGGCGCCGGGTCGACGGCCTCGACGAGCGAGCCGGGCATCGGGCCGGAGACCCAGCCGCCCGTCGCCTCGTCCCGCACCGCGCGGGTCGGCGGGCGCAGTGCCGTCATCAGCTCCAGGCCCGACACGGCGGTCGAGCCGCGGGGGGTGATGACGCGGGTCGCGTACTCCCCGAGGACGTGGGCGAGTTGGGCGGGAGGCAGCCGGTCGGCGCTCCCCCACGCCCTCGCGTCGAGGGCGCCCCACGGCAGGACCGCGAGCTGTACGCACTGGCGTCGGCCGGACTGCGCCGGGCGGTAGATCCGCGCCCAGGGGCCGAAGCCGCGGCGCGTCAACTGCCACTTCGCGCGGGCGATCTGCTGGACGACCTGGTGGTCGGCGGGCAGGCGCAGGCCGCGGCGGTCTTCGAGCTCGGCGGGGAGGCAGAGCCGTTCGGCGGCCGAGGCCGTGAGGACGATCAGCGGGTCGGCGTCCTTGCCGTTGCGGTGCAGCCGCGCGGCGCCCAGCGCGGCCTCGCTCAGGGTCCAGTCGACGAGCGAGGGGATGTCCTGGACAGGGCAGTCCAGGACCAGACCGCCGATGCAGTACGCCGATCCGTCGCCGTCCAGCACGGCGAGCGGGCCGTTCGCGAAGCGGGGGTCGACGGCGGCGGGGTCGGGGGCGGGGGTCCGCTTCGTCGAGGCGGGCGCGCGACGGGGCGCGGGTGGGGCCGGCGCGGCGGCGGGCGGGACGGGCGCCGGTGCGGGTGCGACAGCGGGCGCGGGGGCCGGGACGGGTACGAGGGCGGGCTCAGGCTCCGGGGCAGGCGCGGCGGGCTCGTGGACCGCGTCGGACACCGCCGCCCCGGCCTGCGCACCCTCGGCCTCCCCGGGCTCGGGCGCGGGGTGGCGCGCGGCGAGGCCATCGAGGAGGCGGAGATAGGCGGCGCGCTTCGGCGGCCGGGGCTCCGTGCGCCCCGCCTCCCAACTGGTCACCGTTTCGCGGCGGACGGACAGCGCCTTCGCGATCTGCTCCTGGGACAGCCCCGCGGCCTCCCGCAGCCGTCTGCGCTCCTGAGGCTCGGGCAGCGCATCCGGCGCGACGGTCTCCTCCAGCAGCGCGTCGACCGCCGCGAAGAGGGCGTCTTCCTCATTCGGCACAGGGCTACCTCCGTTCGCACGGCAACCCTACGCGAGACGCACATCGCGTCGCACGTGGAACACACCAGCTCAGACGGGGCGGGACCGCTCTCGCGGCGCCATGCCGGCGCGCGGCCCCGCACTCCGTCGGCGTTCGGTCAGCCGCGCGCCCCGAAGACCTGCGTCCACCACGGGCCGCCCGAGGCGTCGTGCTTGCCGACGCCGATCTCCTTGAAGTCGCAGTTGAGTATGTTGGCGCGGTGACCAGGGCTGTTCATCCAGCCCTCCATCACCGAGGCCGGGCTCTGCTGCCCCCTGGCGATGTTCTCGCCGTACGTCGACCACTGGTAGCCGGCCGCCTTGATGCGGTCGCCCGGGTCCGTGCCGTCCGGGCTGGTGTGGTCGAAGTAGTCCCTGGCCGCCATGTCCGCGGAGTGACGCTGGGCGGCCGTGTCGAGCTGGGAGTTGCCGCTCACCGGGCCGCAGCCCTGCTTGGCCCGCTCGGCGTTGACCAGCTGGGTGACTTCCTGCGCAAAGCCCGAATTGCCCGGATTGGGAGCCGGAGCCGGGTCGGGCGCGGGCTTCTTGGAGGGCGCGCGCGGCGCCGGCTTGCTCGGCTTGGGCGCGGGCTTCGAGGGCGACTTGCTCGGCGAGGCGCTCGGACTCGGACTCGGGCTCGCGCTGGTGCGCGAGGGGGTGGGGCTGGCAGACGGCGAGCTCGGCGTCGGGACGGTGAGCGGCAGCACCGCCTCTGACTCGGTCTTCGCCGACGGCGGGGCCGTCCCGTCGTCCCCGTCGCCCAGGAACATCTGGACCGCGCCGCCCGCCGTGACCAGCGCGGCGACGGCGGCGGCCACCGCGGCGGCGCGCCGACGGCGGACCCTGCGGCTCTGCCGCAGCGCGTCCCTGGCCTGGGAGCGGGCGCCGGGAGAGATCTCGTGGGCCGCGGCCGTCGCGGCGAACTCCGGGGCGCCGGCGGGGGCGAGAGCAGCCGCGAGCGGTACCAGAGCCAGCCCGACCAGCAGCCGTTCGGCGGGCACCAGACCCTCCGTGAAGCCGGAGCAGACCGTGCACTCGCGGGCGTGCCGGGCGATCCGCTTGCGCCACAGAGCGGACGGAGCACCGTCCCACTGTCCGATATGCGCCTCGAGCAGCACACAGCGCGGGTCCGCAGCCAGCGCGCGGACCACCAGCCGTGCGACCTCCAGCTGCTCCTTCACCCGCTGGACGCGGACTGCGGTGTGCTGGGGCGTCAGCTCCATCGCGGCGGCGACCTCGGCGCGGGTGAGCTCGCCCGCGGCCTCGAGCCACCACAGGGACAGCAGCGCCCGGTCGTCCTCGTCGAGCCAGCGGGTGGCCTCGGCGACCTCGCGGCGCTGCCCCGACAGACCGAGCTTGATGATGGTCAGCTCGACGAAGTCCGCCCGCGGATCCGCCACCTCGTACGCGTCGTCCAGGCCGCCGTCGACCGGCGCCACCCGGTGCTCGCGCCAGTGACCCCGTATCTGGTTCATGGTGATGGCCACCAGCCAGGACCGGTAACTGCCCGGGTCGCGCAGGCTGTCCAGGCTGCTCAGAGCACGCAGCATGGTCTCCTGCGTCACGTCGTCGACGTCCGCGTGGCCGTGCAGCGCCCGGCCGACGATGTTGTACACCAAGGGCAGAGACTCGACGACGAGCCGGTCCCGGGCCCCATCGTCTCCGGCCTGCGCTGCTGCGATCACCGCGGCATCGAGTTCACTGCTCACGCTCTGTCCACTCTCTCTCACGACTCGGACCTCTTCCCGTCCCACAGTGAGGAGATGCCGTGCACTCGGGCGGATAACAGAAATCGATGAACAGACTGTCGGTCCCCGCTCAAGCGCGCTGTGACCCGCCTCACTCGACGCATCCACCCGCCCGGCCGATCAGGGCGGGCTCACCCCTGCGGCCTGCGACGGCCGACGGGCGATGTGACCTACGCCTCGTCCGCGCGCCGCATGGACACCGGAGACCGATTCGCGCCTTAAGGCCGGACGTTTCCGGAATCTGCTTGCGCAGAGCCGGAGTCGGCGCGCCATCGCGCCCCGGGAGCGGCGGCGGCGCCGCGTGCTCACTTCCGAACAAGAACCAGGGGACGGCTGTTGTGCCGACGACAAGAATGGAGGGGCTGGCGAGCAGCAGCCGAGAACGTGCGGCCGCTCCCTTGCTCAGCGGGTTACCCGTGCGTAGCGTCTGCATCGCGCGACAGGCCGGATGCCTCCCGGAAGGGGCGCGAACTCCCCGGCTGCTTGCGGAAGTCGATTCTCTCCAGGCCGCACATCGTCCTACCGGGATCGGGCGCCCAGCCCCCGCGGCATCGGATCCCGCGCTCCTTGAAGCCCTGCCGCTCGGCCCGTGCTCCCGGGGCCAGGCCTCTGCGCGCTCTACCGCAATTCGCTCGTTCTCACCCATCACGCCATTCATCGCCGCATGTCGTGCAATCCCCCCTCACGCATCGTCGATTCCTTGGAGCCGAGATGAAGCGTCTGAAGTCCGCCCCGTCCAGAGCCCGAAGAGTCGCCCTCCGCGGGGCCGTCGCCCTCGCGGCGGGAATGGGCCTGGTCGCCGCCACCGGCGGCACGGCGCACGCCGTGCCGGTCCGGCTCGACTATCCGCTGTCCGGAGTCACCCATCTCCAGGGGACGGGATCGGACCTGGCGCTGGGGCCGGGCGTGCTGGAGGCGACCGCGGACCTCAAGGCGGGCACGATGTCGGCGCTCACCAAACTGCCGCCCGCGCCCGGTTCGTTCAAGATGCTGGGCGCGATCCCGGTCAGCGTGACGACCGAGTTCATCGAGCCCGAGCCGACGATCGGCACGATCGACCTCAAGACCGGCGCCGTCAAGAGCACGACGAAGCTGACCCTGCGGCTGAAGGACCTGAGAGTCGCCGGGATTCCCACCCTGGTCGGCAGTCGCTGTCAGACCGAGGTCCCTGCCGTGCTGGAGCTCGCCTCCGAGCCGGGCTTCAACCCGATCAAGGGCGGCAAGCTCTCCGGCACGTACACGATCCCCAAGTTCGAGCACTGCCTGCTGGCGACGCCGCTCATCAATCTGGTGATCCCAGGCGCCGGCAACACGGTCACGCTCACGCTGGGACAGGCCGCTCAGCCGCCGAAGCCCTGAGCGCGGAGCCCATGGCCGGGCACGGGCGAGCCCGGCCATGGGCGCGCACCCGTCAGGAACGGTTCCTTCCGGCGGCCTGTTGGCGCGTCAAGCCGCCGGTAGGGTGATGTGCCTATGGCCACCGCGCGATCCTGGCGCGCGACGCCTCCCCCGCCGACCGGGTGCGCGCCCGACTGGCCGTCATCGACTCCGCCGGGCAGGCGCTCGGCGACCTCGACGAGACCTTCGCGCACGCCATGGCCGACGCGGCGGGCGACCCCTCGCTGCGGGCGGTCGTCCAGCTGCGGGTCGCCTGGAAGCTCAACCTGTGCGACGGCGACCCCGTGCGCTCGCGCGACGCCGCGGCCGAGGCGGGCACGCTCGCGGCCGTCGGCGGCGACCATGTGGCCGAGGCGATGGCGCTGACGGTCCGCGCCCGGATGGGGCGCATCCTCGGCGACCCGTCGGCGGAGGGGATCCTGGCCGAGGCGCTCGCTCTGCCCGTGCCCGAGGTGCCGCTGGGGATGCGCAACTCGCCCCAGTATCTGGCGGTTCGACACGCGTTCTTCGACGACCGGCTCGCCGACGCCCGGGCGCAGCTGCTGGTGCTGCTGCCCGCGGTCGAGCGGACCGGCTCCGCGGAGGACGTCTTTGAGGTGCTGCGCAGTCTCGCCGAGGTCGAGCTGCGGCGCGGCCGGTGCGCGGCGGGGCTCGCCCACGCCCGCCGGTCCGTGGAGCTGACCATCGAGGCCGGCCTCTCGCCGGGCCCCGCCTGGTACATCGCGGCCATGGCCGAGGCCATGGGCGGCAGCTTCGCGCGGGCGGCCGGCTACGCGCGGCGCGGCATCCAGGCCTCGGAGGAGGAGCACGACCAGGTGTTCCTCTCCCGCAGCCTGTACGCGCTGGGCATGGTGGAGCTGGTGACGGGCGAGACGACGAAGGCGGTGGCGACGCTGCGCCGGGTCGCCGAGTCGGAGTCCGCGCAGCAGGTCGTCGACCCCTCGGTGCTGCGCTGGCACGGCGAGCTGGCCGAGGCGCTGGTGGCGGCCGACTCCGTCGACGAGGCGTCCTCCCTGGTGGACGACGTCCGCAAGATCGCCGTCGATCTCGGGCGGCCCGGGGTGGTCGCGGCGCTCGACCGGGCCCGCGCCCTGTGCCTGGCCGCGGGCGGGGACGCCGCCGCGGCGGTGCGGCTGCTCCAGGACACGGCGGCCCGGTTCGCCGAGCTGGAGCTGCCCGTGGAGCGCGGCCGGACGCTGCTCGCCCTGGCCCGGGTGGAGCGCCGGCGCCGCAGGCGCGCCCCCGCGCGCTCGGCCCTGCAGAGCGCGGCCGAGGTCTTCGCCCAGGCGGGCGCCCGGCCATGGGCGGAGCTCGCGGGCGAGGCGCCGCCCCGCGCCGAGGGCGGGTTCCACCACGAGGGCGCGGCCCAGCTCACCGAGGCGGAGTTGCGGCTGGCGGTGCTGGTCGGCGAGGGCGCGAGCAACCAGGAGGCGGCGGCGAAGCTGTTCGTGAGCGTCAAGACGGTGGAGGCCCGGCTGACCCGTATCTACCAGAAGCTGGACGTACGCTCCCGGGCCCAACTGGCGACGGCACTGCGCGGCCGCTGAGGCGGGCGGCCCGGCGGGTCGGGGCTGGCCCGGCTGGCCCGCACACAAGCGGCGTCCGGCCGCCGCCTGGCAGCCGGTGACCGCAGGGGACACGGCGAACCGCACGACGATACGCGGCCGCACGGACCTGAGGCAGGCAAGACCGGCAGGCCGGGCTCCGGCCCGGCTGGCCAGCCGCGTCCGGCTACCGCCTGGCAGCCGGTCACCGCAGGAGACGCGGCGAACCGCACGACGATACGCGGCCGCACGGACCTGAGGCAGGCAAGACCGGCAGGCCGGGCTCCGGCTCGGCTGGCCAGCCGCGTCCGGCCGCCGCCTGGCAGCCGGTGACCGCAGGAGACGCAGCGGACCGCACGGCCATGCACTGCGCGGACGCTGAGGCGGCTCGGCAGGTCGGGCTCGGGCCCTGGCACGGCTGGCCCCCGCACACAAGCCGCCGCCTGACAGCCCGTCAAAACAGGAGACGCGGCGGACCACACAACGATGCGCAACACCGCGCCGCCGCTGAGGCAGGCAAGACCGGCAAGCCGGGCCCTGGCCCCGCTGGGCCCCGCCACAAGCCGCGTCCAGCCGCCGCGCTCGACAGCCCGATCAGCCCGCCGCCGCCCGGCAGCCCGATCAGCCCGCCGCCGCCCGTCAGCCCGTCACCGCAGGAGACGCCGCAGACCGCACCGCCATCCGCGGCGCACCGCCGCCAGCCGTCGGGGTCGACCAGAGGTCCGCGCCGAAGTCGCCGGGCAGCGCGTACAGCAGGGTCCGGTCGTCCAGCCACAGCGCCTGGTCGTCGACGCTTCTGCGCTCGGCGAGCGCGCTCTCCCGCCCGGTGCGCAGATCCAGCACATGCAGTCGCCAGGGCGCGTCGGCCGAGGCGCCGGCGACGCGCTTCTTGAACGCGACGCGCGTTCCGTCCGGGGAGAGGGAGGGGCACTCGACGTTCTCCCGCAGGGTGCGCATCGTGCGGGAGGCCAGGTCGCCGGCCACCAGATAGGTGCGGCCGCCGGTGGCGAGGGTCGCGTAGAAGCGGCTGTCGTCGGCGGCGAACGTGACGCCCCAGAAGTTGTGGTCGGCGGCCCGGTGGCGGCGGCCGTCCTTGAGCACGGCGAAGCGTTCGAGGTCGGAGTGGAGCGTGCCGCCGCGGGTGTCGTAGACGGCGGTACGGGTGGAGAACGCGCCGCCCGCGTACGAGTCTCCGCTGACGAACACCGTCCAGGCGACGAGCCGCCCGCTCGGGGACACCCGGGCGCGCGTGGGCGTGCCGGGGACCGGGAACGCCCGCACCGGCCGCAGGCGCGCGTCCAGGAGCACGGCCTCGTGGCCGGGGACGACGCCTCCGGTGGCGCGCAGGCACACGCCGGTCCCCGCGGCGGCGTGGAAGCGCAGGCAGTCTCGGGGCGCGGAGGTGCGCGGGCCGGACGTCGCGGTCAGCGGGACGGCGGAGACCCTGTCGCGCTGCGGGCCCCAGGCCAGGTTCCGGAAGAGCAGCCGGCCGGGCTGGCGCAGCGTCACCTCTCCCGCGTGGGCGGCGGGTTCGCCGGGCTGGGCGCGGTCCTTCTCCGCGGCGCGGTCGGCGGCCCGTACGGTGGCGACCACCGCGACGGCCGCCAGCACCGCGACGGCGAGGGCCAGTGCCAGCAGCCGGGCCCGCAGCGGGGCGTCGGTCGGGGTCAGGGACGCTCTCATGCGCGGCTCCGTCGGTGTACGGCGTGGAGGGTCGCGGCCGCGACCAGAGCGATGGCGAGAAGCGCGGCGGCCGCGGTGAGCGCGCCCTCGGGACCGAGGTACATCCAGCCCGCGCCGAACAGCAGCGAGCCGGCGAACCGGGCCAGGGCCTGCGCCGTCTGGACGAGGGCGAGGCCGCTCGCCTTCAGGCCTCCCGGCAGCAGCGGGCCGGCCGCGGCCATCAGCACGCCGTCGGTGGCCGCGTAGAACGCGCCGAGCAGCACCAGCACTCCGCCCGCGACGGCCGGCGCGGCGCCGAAGGGGGCGAGGAGCAGCAGGTACGCGCCGAGGAGTGCCGCATGGCCCCCGAGGAAGACCCTCCGGCGGCCGATCCGGTCGGCCAGCCGTCCCAGCGCCACGGCCAGCAGCAGGAATCCGGCGGCGGCGCCCACGGGCAGCAGGGGGAAGTACTGCGCGGGCAGGTCGAGTCGGCGCTGGAGGAGCAGGTAGAGGAACGAGTCGCTGACGGTCACCACGCCCAGCGCCGCCGCGGTCAGGCACAGCCGCGGCAGTCCGGCGGTGCGGGCGAGCGCCCGCCACGGCCGCTCGCCGCGCCTCACGCGCCTCCCGCGCCTGCCCGCCGGACGCCGGCGTGTGCTCGTCGGGCGCGCCGGGGCGTCGCGTACGAACAGGACGAGCAGCAGCACGCCCAGCACGGCGACGCAGAAGCTGACGGTGAACACGGCGTCGTACCCGTCCCGTGCGGCCCACAGCACCGCGAACGCGGCGAGCGGGCCGAGGAGCGCGCCCGTCGTGTCCATCGCCCGGTGCACGCCGAAGGCGCGTCCTTGGTCCCCGGGCGGGCACGAGAGCGAGATGAGGGCGTCGCGCGGCGCGGTGCGCAGCCCTTTGCCGGTTCGGTCGGCGGCCAGCACCGCCCCGACCGCCCACGGCGTCGTCGCCGCGAGCAGCGCCAGCTTGCAGCCGGCGGAGAGGGCGTAGCCCGCGCCCGCGACGAGCTTGCGGCGCTGGGCGCGGTCGGCGAGGCGGCCGCCGACCAGCCGGGCCAGCACGCTCGCCCCCTGGTAGAGGCCGTCGAGCGCGCCGAAGGCGAGCGGGGACATGCCGAGGCCGACCACGAGGTAGAGCGGCAGCACGGCGGTGACCATCTCGGCGGAGACGTCGGTGACCAGGCTGACCGCGCCGAGGGCGACGACGTTGCCGGCGAACGCTCGGCGGACCGTGTCGCCGCGCGGCGGGCGCCGGCGGTCGCCGTCCGGGCCCGCCGTGGCGCCGGCGGTCGTGTCGGCGCTCCGGCCGGCCGACAGATACACGGATGCCTCCCTGGAGCCGACGGGCAAGCGGACAGACGAGCCGACAGACGAGCCGACGGGTGCGCCGACGGGTGAGTCGACTCGCCCGGGGTCAGAACCAGTCGACGGTCAGCGGGAACGTGGCCGAGGCAGACGCCGACGCGGTGTCGGTCGCGGTGACGGTGACCTGGACGGTTCCTACCTGCCAGGGCTTTCCGCTGATCCGGCCGGTCGCGGCGTCGATGCTCAGTCCGAGGGGCAGACCGGCCGCGCTGTACCTCAGCGGCGGCTTGCCGCCCGCGGCGGTGATCTGGACGGAGCAGCTCTGGATGAACTTGCACGTCTGCGCGCCCGGAGGGGTCACCTTCAGGTCCCCCGGCGGAGTCGTGCCGTCGCCGAACACCTCGGCGATCGGCGTGGCGCCGGCCGCGTTGCCCGCGTGGGCGGTGCCGAAGAGGTCCTCGAAGGTGCGCAGCAGGTTGTAGTGGTTGTAGGCCGTGCCGTACTGGCCCTGCTTGACCTTCGCCCCGGAGAAGACGGTCGCGATCCGGTTGGAGCCGAGGAAGTTGTCCTCGTCCCAGGTGAGCACCAGGAGACTGTTGTTGGTCTTGGCCCACTCGGCGTACGCGCCCAGGTTGTTCCTGAGCCAGGCGTCGCCGGTGGCGACCGGGCAGGAGTGCATGTCGTTGCACTGGTTCGGCACCACGAACGACAGATGCGGCAGCTTGCCGAAGTCGTCCTTGGGGAACTGCGCGAACGTCTTCCCGGTGTTCAGGGGCACGTTCTTGAACGCGAACCAGGGGTTGTGCTTCTGCGCGTACTGCCCGTTGACGCAGGCCGTGGAGCCTTCGCCGGGCAGGTCCTCGTTGTAGGTCGCGAAGGTCTTGCCCGCGGCGATGAGCTCCTGGCCGAGGTTGGGGGCGGTCATGGACTGCGGGGTGTAGCAGCCGTCGCCGACGATGCCCTGGGTGGCGCCGGAGAAGAGGTTGAAGTAGTTGGGCTGGCTGGGGTGGGTCAGCGCCTTCATGGCGGTGAGGCTCGCGCCCGCGTTCGCGAGCTGGTTGACGTAGGGGGCGTTGGAGCTGCCGATGATCTCGCCGTACTGCTTGTTCTCGAAGACGACGACGACCACATGGTCGTAGCTGGGCAGGGCCGCCGCCTTGGGCGCGGCCGCCTGCGAGTCGGCCGCGCCGAACGCGGCCACCAGACAGAGCGAGCTGATGATTCCCGCGGCGGCGCTCCGCCACCGCCTGCCGGCGAGGCCCGGCAGGGCTCTTGGTCTCATGGGGGGCTCTTCCCTTCTCTAGTCCTCGCGGCGGGCGGGACCCGCCACGGTGATGCTCACGAAGCGGGGCACGGGCAGCCCGGCGCCGCGGAACTCCTCGGACACGGCGGTGCGCACGGCGCTCAGCCGGTCCTGCGGCAGCAGCACCAGCGCGCTGTTGCCGGGCTGCCGTCCGGGCTGCCAGGCGGCCGTCGCGCCCGCGTGCCGCGCGCACCGAACGGCTCGCCGGATGCCGTCGCCTCCCTCGCCGCGCGCCACCAGCAGCGTCAGCCGCGCCCCGCGCCCGCCCGGGTCGAAGCGGATACGGCGGCGGACCCGGCCCAGGAGCAGCGCCCGGCCCGGGCGGGCGAACAGCGCCGCCTCGCGCAGCGCCGCGGTCTTCAGCTCGGCCTCCAGGTCCTGCAGGGCCTGCGAGCGCCGCCACCTGGTGACCTTCTCCC
>NZ_JBFAYB010000110.1:0-26874 GCF_040681075.1 Streptomyces sp. NPDC051907
CGCGGCAAGGTCCGGCCGGACGCGTCGCATTGACGTCAGGGGTTGACGCCTCAGCCGAGGAGCGTGCTCAGCTCGATGCTCTGCAGGCCGTGGGCCTCGGCGACCGGGCCGTAAACGACCTGGCCGTCATGGGTGTTGAGGCCCTTGGCGAGCGCCGGGTCGCGGCGCAGCGCCTCGACCCAGCCGCGGTTGGCGAGCTCCACGATGTACGGCAGCGTGGCGTTGGTCAGCGCGTACGTGGAGGTGTTGGGCACCGCGCCCGGCATGTTGGCGACGCAGTAGAACACCGAGTTGTGGATCATGAAGGTCGGCTCGGCGTGCGTGGTCGGACGGGAGTCCTCGAAGCAGCCGCCCTGGTCGATCGCAATGTCGACAAGGACACTTCCGGGCTTCATCTTGGCGACGAGCTCGTTGGTGACCAGCTTCGGGGCCTTGGCGCCCGGGATGAGGACGGCGCCGATGACGAGGTCGGCCTCGGTGACGGCCTTCTCCAGCTCGTAGGCGTTGGAGACGACGGTCTTCACCTTGGTGCCGAAGATCTTGTCGGCCTCGCGCAGCTTGTTGATGTCGCGGTCGAGCAGGGTCACGTGGAAGCCCATGCCGACGGCGATCTGCGTGGCGTTCCAGCCGGAGACGCCGCCGCCGATGACGACCGCCTCGCCCGCGTGGGTGCCCGGGACGCCGCCCGGCAGCACGCCGCGGCCGCCGACGGAGCGCATCAGGTGGTACGCGCCGACCTGCGGGGCCAGCCGGCCCGCGACCTCGGACATCGGGGCGAGCAGCGGCAGGGCGCGGTTCGCGGTCTCGACGGTCTCGTAGGCGATCGCGGTGGTGCCGGACGCGAGCAGGGCGTCCGTGCACTCGCGGGACGCGGCGAGGTGCAGGTAGGTGAAGACCGTCTGGTCCTTGCGGAGGCGGTGGTACTCCTCGGCGATGGGCTCCTTGACCTTGAGCAGCAGGTCGGCGGTGGCCCAGACCTCGTCGGCGGTGGGCAGCATCTGCGCGCCCGCGGCGACGAACTCGCCGTCCGTGATCGAAGAGCCCACACCGGCGTTCTGCTCGATGAAGACCTGGTGGCCGTGGCGCACGAGCTCGTGCACGCCTGCGGGGGTGATGGCCACCCGGAACTCGTTGTTCTTGACCTCGCGGGGGATGCCGACCTTCACGTCGATCACGGTCCTTGGCTCAGGGGATACAGGGTCATAGCGATACATACCCGGATACAGGGGGCGCACCGGGAGACACCACGAGAGGATGTGGCGGAGCCAGTCTAATGAAGGATTTCTCGCTGTCTAGCCTTACAAAGCATTAAGTCTTCGCGGAACCACTGCGGATTTCGTAGGTGGAACCTTCCGTTCCCTGGTCATCCAGCAGGCGCTCCGCGGTGGCGCGGTGCAGCCGAGCGGCGGCCGGGTCGCCCAGCCGGTCGAGGGTGTCGGCCAGCCTGAGCTGCAGCGCAGCCTGCAGCCGCACGTCCCCGGCCCGCCGCGCCCACTCCACCGCGTCATGACAGGTGCGCAGCGATTCATGCGGCCGGCCCGCGTACTCCTGTACACGCGCCGCCTCGCTCAACGCTCGCGCCTGGGACGGGAGATCGCCGAGTCTGCGGTAGCCGGCGACGGCCGCCCGCCAGTGGCGCAGCGCCTCGCCGTAGCGGCCCGCGTAGGTGTGCACGGCGCCGAGCCGGCCGTGCAGCCGGGCCTCGTCGGCCCGCTCGCCGCGGGCCTGCCGCTGGGCCAGGGCGCGCCCGTACCAGTCGGCGGCCCGCAGCCAGTCGCCCAGCTCCTGGTGGGCGCCGCCTACGGATTCCATCGCGCGTCCGGTCGCGTACGGATCGTTGGCGGCCCGCCCGGCGTCCATAGCGGCCCGGTAGCGGGCCAGCGCGTCCTCGGTCCGGCCGGTCTGGGCGTCGAGGTCGCCGAGGTTCAGCAGCGCGGCGGCCTGCTCGCGGTGCAGTCCGCGCCGCTCGGCGACGTCGAGGACCAGCTGGTGCAGTCCATAGAGCTCGGGGGCGGCCTCCTCGGTGCCCCGGTGCGCGGCGAGCGCTCTGACCAGGGCGGCGACCAGCCGTCTGGCCAGGGTGTCCAGCTCTCCGTCGTCGACCGCCATGCGCGCCGCCGCGAGCAGCGCGGGCTGCCTGCTCCGCAGCCACTCGGCGGCGGCAGCGGCGCTCGGGAAGCGCAGCGCGCGCGGCAGGGCGGCCACGTTCTTGCGGGCCGGGGAGCCGTCGGGCTCGGTGATCGCCCGGCACGACTGGAGCAGCCGCACGGTCCGCTCCAGCATCCGCGCCCGGGCCAGCTGCACCTCCGCCGGCCGGTCATGGGTCTCGACCAGGGCCCGCAGCAGCGGGTCGAGGGCGCCGGGCACCTCGTAGTGAAGGCCGTCGGAGTGCACCAGGCCGAGGACCGCGAAGTCGTCCAGGGTCCCCTGGGCGGCCGAGACCGAGCAGCCGGCCAGGGCGGACGCGGTGTGGGCGTCGGCGATCCCGGCGGGCGCGAGGGACAGGAGGCGCAGCAGCCGGGCGGTCGGCGGCGGCAGGGACTCGTACACCAGCCGGAATGCGCGGGCCAGCGGCCGTACGCCCTTGGGCTGCTCGTCGTCCTCGGGCAGCGCCCGCAGCCGCTTGGCCACGTCGGCGACGGAGGCCCTGGGCCGGGCGGCGAGCCAGCCGCCGACGAGGACCAGCGCGGCGGGCAGCCCGCCGCACTCCTCGGCGATGGTCTCGGCGGCCTGCGGGTCCACGGTGATCCGCACCGAGCCGGTGAAGGTGCCGAGCAGCTCGATCGCGGCCTTGGCGTCCATGCCGCCGAGGGTGCACGGCCGTACGTCGGGGATGCCGGTGAGCGGTCCCTGGGCCACGGCCACGGCCAGGCAGCCGGGGTTGTCGGGCAGCAGCGGGTCGACCTGCTCGGCGTCGCCGGCGTCGTCGAGGATGAGCAGCACCCTGCGGTCGGCGAGCGCCGTGCGCACCATCTCGGCCAGCTCGTCCTCGCCCGCGCCGGGCGGGGACGCGATGCCGAGGTCGTCGAGCAGCGCGCGGGCCGACTCCTCCGTCGGCACGGGCCGCCCGTCCGGCTCGCTGAGCCGGGCGCGCAGCACGCCGTCGGGATAGCCGGCGCGGACCTGGCGGACGAGCTCCTCGGCGAGCGCGGTACGGCCGGACCCGGGCCGGCCCGCGATGAGGAGCACCCGGGCGCGGGGAGCCTTGCGTCCGGAGAGGGTGTCGAGACCGGCTCGTTCGATGTCGGCCCGCAGCGCCTTCAACTCGCGCTGCCGCCCGAAGAACTGATCCTTCGACGACTCGGCTGGACCGCCCGAGTCCACCGCCTGATCCGCCACGGGCCACGCTCCCGTTCCGTCCGCGCACGAGCCGAGCCCGCGGGGGCTCCCAGCGGGCGTTCAGAGCGTAGTTCACTCTCTGCGACGATCCGTGCGGAGCGTGCCGGAGGGGTCCCCCGATCGGATCAGCGGATCTTCAGACCACCCTCGTACGGCGGCGCCCCCGGCCGGGCGCGGGCTCCCGTCCGCCCCCGGCGAGGTTCCGGAAAGGGGCGGGGCGACCGCCGCCCCTATGCGTCGAACGGCCTCGCCGGCCACTCGGCCTCCGCCGGACGCAGCGCGTCGAACCCGTCGCCCGCCAGCGCCGCCGTCGCCGACAGCACGCCCACCACCAGGCAGGTGTTGTGCAGTTCGCCGGCGAGCACACCCCGTACGAGCTCCTCCAGCGGCACCCGCGCCAGCTCCATGTCCGCCTCCTCCTCGGAGACTTCGAAGCGCTCGCCCTCCGCCTCCGACAAGTTCCGCGCCAGGAAGATCCGCACGGCCTCGTCGCAGCCGCCCGGCGTGGTGTAGACGTCGGCGAGCACCCGCCAGTCCTCGGCCTTGACGTGCGCCTCTTCGTAGAGCTCGCGCTGGGCGGCGTGCAGCGGGTTCTCGCCGGGCACGTCCAGCAGCCCGGCCGGGATCTCCCACAGCTTGTGGCGCACCGGGTGGCGGTACTGGCGCAGGACGAGCACCCGGCCCACCTCGTCCAGCGCGAGGATCGCGACGGACCCGGGGTGCACCTGGTAGTCGCGGCTGACGACCGTGCCGTCGGGCATGACCACCTCGTCCGTGCGGACACTGGTCTTGTTGCCCCTGAACGGCTCGTTCGTCCCGATGACCTGCCACTCTTCGGGCGTGTCCTTGATGGCCATGAAAACGTCCTCCCGCCGCGCACAAACAGAAACCGGGGCACGTCCCCTCAAGGGACGTGCCCCGGTCAACCGTATCGCCTGGGGGCTACTTGTCCGTCTTGGCCTCGGCCGCCGCCTGCTGCCGCTCCACGGCCGCCTTGACCAGGCCGGCGAAGAGCGGGTGCGGACGGGTCGGGCGGGAGCACAGCTCCGGGTGCGCCTGGGTGGCGACCAGGTAGGGGTGCACCTCGCGCGGGTACTCGACGTACTCGACGAGCTTGTTGTCGGGGGACGTGCCAGAGAAGACGATGCCCGCCTTCTTCTCCAGCTCCGCGCGGTAGGCGTTGTTCACCTCGTAGCGGTGGCGGTGGCGCTCCTCGATGTACGGCTGGTCGCCGTAGACCTCGCGGACGATCGAGCCCTCGGCGAGCTTGGCCGGGTACAGGCCCAGGCGCATCGTTCCTCCCAGGTCTCCCGCGCCCTCCACGTACGCCAGCTGCTCCTCCATGGTGGAGATCACCGGGTGCGCGGTGGCCGCGTCGAACTCGGTGGAGTTGGCGTCCGGGATCTCGGCGAGGTTCCGCGCCGCCTCGATCACGATGCACTGCAGGCCCAGGCAGAGGCCCAGCAGTGGGATCCTGTTCTCGCGGGCGAACTGGATCGCGCCGACCTTGCCGCTCACGCCGCGGTCGCCGAATCCGCCGGGGATGCAGACGGCGTCCACGTCGCCGAGCTGCTTGGCCGCGCCCGCCGGGGTCTTGCAGTCGTCGGAGGCGACCCACTTGACCTTGACGCGCGCCCTGTTGGCGAAGCCGCCGGCGCGCAGCGCCTCGGTCACCGAGAGGTAGGCGTCCGGCAGGTCGATGTACTTGCCGACCAGCGCGACGGCGACCTCGTGGTCGGGGTTGTGGACGCGGTCCAGCAGGTCGTCCCACGTGGTCCAGTCGACGTCGCGGAACGGCAGGTCCAGCTTGCGTACCACGTAGGCGTCCAGGCCCTCGGTGTGCAGCACCTTGGGGATGTCGTAGATCGACTTGGCGTCGATGGCGGCGACCACGGCGGCCTCGTCGACGTCGCACATCAGCGAGATCTTGCGCTTGATGGCGGTGGGCACCTCGCGGTCGGCGCGCAGCACGATCGCGTCGGGCTGGATGCCGATGTTGCGCAGGGCGGCGACCGAGTGCTGGGTCGGCTTGGTCTTCAGCTCGCCGGACGGGCCGATGTAGGGCAGCAGCGAGATGTGCACGACGAAGACGTTGTCCCGGCCGACCTCGTGGCGGACCTGGCGGACGGTCTCCAGGAACGGCAGCGACTCGATGTCGCCGACCGTGCCGCCGACCTCGGTGATCACGACGTCGACGTCGTCGGTCGCCATGCGCCGGATGCGGTGCTTGATCTCGTTGGTGATGTGCGGGATGACCTGCACGGTGTCGCCGAGGTACTCGCCGCGCCGCTCCTTGGCGATGACCGTGGAGTACACCTGGCCGGTGGTGACGTTGGCCGAGCCGTCCAGGTCGACGTCGAGGAAGCGCTCGTAGTGGCCGATGTCCAGGTCGGTTTCGGCGCCGTCGTTGGTGACGAACACCTCACCGTGCTGGAACGGGTTCATCGTGCCCGGGTCGACGTTCAGGTACGGGTCGAGCTTCTGCATGGTGACCCGCAGACCCCGCGCCTTGAGCAGCGCGCCCAGGCTGGAAGCCGTCAGGCCCTTGCCGAGGGAGGAAGCGACACCCCCGGTGACGAAGATGTGCTTGGTCGTCACGGATGTCGAGGATCGAGTCGGCATCGCCAAGAGGGGGCTCCCGTGGTCGCGAGGTGAAAGGTGCGTGCCGGCCGCCTCTTAGGACTCGGGAGGCGCCGTCGCTGCGGTTTCGGGGCCCCTGCTCTGACGCAGACAGGCCACCGGTCCACGGGGTACCAGGGTATCAGCGCCAGCGGGAGGCCGCGTCCGGCCACGCGCGTCCAACTCTTGCACCGCGTTCACCAGGGGCTCACCCTTGGCTCACCCGTTCGGCGCTGCTTCGTTGCCGAGACCGCCGCGCGGATCATCATCGTGCGTCGTATCCTGCTCGGACACTCGCTGCCGAGCCAGGCCGGCAAACGGCATCCGTGACCCGGAAGACGCGCTCGTCAACGACCCTTGACTGCAGTAAGCGCCCCGCGGGGCGGACGTGGCCGTTCGACTGGAGATGCACGTGGCCGGGCGCATCGAGGATTACGCACTCATCGGAGACATGCAGACCGCTGCCCTGGTCTGCCGGGACGGCTCAGCGGACTGGCTGTGCCTACCCCGCTTCGACTCGCACGCCGTCTTCGCCGGCCTGCTCGGCAACGAGGAACACGGGTTCTGGAGACTGGGACCGGCTCACACGGCCGAGGCGGGCCCGCCGAACGCCGACCGGCGCCGCTACCGCGGGGACTCCCTGATCCTCGAATCGGAGTGGGACACGCCACGCGGAACGGTCCGCGTGATCGATTTCATGCCGCCGCGCGACGGCGCGCCGCAGCTGATCCGGATCGTGGAGGGCGTGAGCGGGCGCGTCCCGATGCGCTCGGAGCTGCGCATGCGCTTCAGCTATGGGCGCGTCGTGCCGTGGGTCCACAAGGTCGACGGCCGCACGGTCGCCGTCGCCGGCCCGGACTCGGTGTGGCTCGACACGACCGCGGAGACGTACGGCAAGAACCTGACGACGTACTCCGACTTCACCGTCGCGCCGGGCGAGCGGATCGCCTTCACGATCAGCTGGCAGCCCTCGCACCACCAGCAGCCGGCGCTTCCCGACCCGGAGGGCTCGCTGGAGGCGACTGCGGACTTCTGGCGGGAGTGGGTGGAGCACTGCACGTACCACGGGCCCTACCGCGAGGCCGTGGTCCGCTCGCTGATCACCCTGAAGGCCCTCACCTACGCGCCGACCGGCGGGATCGTCGCCGCGCCGACGACGTCGCTGCCGGAGGAGATCGGGGGCGTACGGAACTGGGACTACCGCTACACCTGGCTGCGCGACGCGGCGATCACCCTCTCCTCGCTGCTGCGCACCGGCTACCGCGAGGAGGCCCGCGCCTGGCGCGAGTGGCTGCTGCGCGCGGTCGCGGGCGACCCGGAGAACCTGCAGATCATGTACGGGATCGCGGGCGAGAGGGAGCTCGGCGAGGCGGAGCTGGACTGGCTGCCGGGCTATGAGAACTCCTCCCCCGTGCGGGTCGGCAACGGCGCCGCGCACCAGCTCCAGCTGGACGTGTACGGCGAGGTCACCGAGGCGCTGCACCTGGCCCATATGACGGGTCTGGCCCGCAACGACTACGCCTCGGTGCTCCAGCTGAAGCTGATCCGCTATCTGGAGAAGCACTGGGACCAGCCGGACGAGGGCATCTGGGAGGTCCGCGGGCCGCGCCGGCACTTCGTGCACTCCAAGGTGATGGCCTGGGTCGCGGTCGACCGGACCATCAAGCTGATCGAGTCCGGGGATGCGGACGGGCCGCTGGAGCGGTGGCGGGAGCTGCGCGACGACATCCACCGGGACGTCTGCGAGAAGGGCTACGACCCCGAGCGCAACACCTTCACCCAGTCCTACGGCTCCAAGGAGCTGGACGCCTCGCTGCTGCTGATTCCGCAGATGGGCTTCCTGCCGCCGGACGACAAGCGGGTCATCGGCACGATCGAGGCCATCCAGCGCGAGCTGTCCACGGAGGACGGCTTCGTGCTGCGCTATCCGACGGCGGGCGACGAGGCGGGGGTGGACGGTCTGGAGGGCGACGAGGGGGCCTTCCTCGCGTGCTCCTTCTGGCTCGCGGACGACCTGGCGATGATCGGGCGGGTGGACGAGGCACGCCGGCTCTTCGAGAAGCTGCTGGCCCTGCGCAACGACCTGGGGCTGCTGGCCGAGGAGTGGGACCCGCGGCTCCAGCGGCAGGTGGGGAACTTCCCGCAGGCGTTCAGCCATGTCCCGCTGATCGACACGGCGCTGCGGCTGACCGCTTCGGGTGCGTACGGCGGATAGAGCCCCGGCGCGCTCGTACGGACGCCCTGCCGTGCGCGATGCCCTGCCGTGCCCGGCGGGGCGTCTTCGCGTGGCGGGGCGTCTGTCGGCTGGGGGTCTTCGCGTGGCAGGGCGCTTCTCGGTGGGGCGTCGTCTCGACTGATCGTCCGGGACCTCCCGGGACTACGATGAGAAGGTCCTGTCGCGCCCTCGGAAGGGGGCATCATGGCGCCCCAAGGCATAGCGGAGGCGGCGCTGTCCGGCCTCCGCGACGAACTCGCCGGAGAGGCCATCGCCCCCGGTGACGCAGGCTACGGCGAGGCCCGCGCGGTCTTCAACAGCATGATCGAGCGGCGTCCCGCCGTGATCGTCCAGTGCCAGTCGCAGGCCGACGTGGCCCGGGCGATCCGGTTCGGCCGGGAGAACGATCTCGAGATCGCCGTCCGCGGCGGCGGCCACAGCGTCGCGGGCATGGCGCTGAGCGACGGCGGGATCGTGATCGATCTACGCCGGATGCACGAGGTGAGCGTCGATCCGGCCTCCCGCGCGGCGCGGGTGGGCGGCGGCGCCACGATGAGCCATCTGGACCGGGCCGCCCAGCCGTTCGATCTGGCGACCACCGGCGGCCGGGTGTCCACCACCGGCGTCGGCGGGTTCACGCTGGGCGGCGGGTCGGGGTGGCTGGAGCGGAAGTTCGGGCTGGCCTGCGACAACCTGATCGCCGTCGAGCTGGTGACCGCCGACGGCAGCGTCGTGCACGCCAGCGAGGACGAGAACCCGGACCTGTTCTGGGCGCTGCACGGCGGGGGCGGCAACTTCGGCGTGGCCACCTCGATCACGCTCCAGCTGCACGGGCTCGCCGAGTTCAGCATGATGCTGCTGCTGTTCCCGCCCGCGCTCGGAGCGGAGACGACGCGTGCGTACCGCGACTTCATCGACTCCGCTCCCGACGAGGTGGGCGGCGGGGTGATCTACCTCACCGGGCCGCCCGAGGACTTCGTCCCCGAGGACATGGTCGGCAAGCTGGCCTGCGCAGTGCTCGTGACGTACGCCGGGCCCGAGCAGGCGGCCCGCAAGGTCGCCGCGCCGCTGCTGGGGCTCGGCCACCGGGCCGAGCTGATCGCCCAGCTGCCCTACGCCGATCTGCAGTGCATGCTCGACGACCCGCCCGGGCTGCGGAACTACTGGTCCGCGGAGTACCTCGAGACCTTCCCCGACGAGGCCGTCGGCGCCTTCTGCGCTCGCGCCGACGACATGATCGTGCCGTCCGCCTCCCAGCATGTGCTGTTCCCGCTGGGCGGAGCGTTGGCGCGCGGCCCCTCCCAGTACCCGGTGCCCTGGCGCGCGTCGCCCTGGGTGGTCCACCCCTTCGGGCTCTGGGACGACGCGGAGGACGACGAGCGCGGCAAGCAGTGGGTCCGCGACGTCCGCGCCGACGTGAAGCCCTGGTCGACCGGGGCGGTCTATCTGAACTTCATCGGCAACGAGGGGGGCGACCGGGTCGTCGCCGGGTTCGGGACGGGGAACTACGAGCGGCTGACCGAGGTCAAGCGGCGGTACGACCCCGACAACGTCTTCCACCTCAACCACAACATCAAGCCTGAGTGAAGGTTGTTCTTGGAACATTCGCGCAGGTAGCGTCCCCAGCCATGGAAACGCAGGGTGGAATCACCGTGCAGCGGGCGTTGGAGCTGCCCGGGCTGCGCAGCGGCCTGCCGGAGGTCGTGGCGTGCGGCGACCGGCTGCAGCGGACCGTGCGCTGGGTGCACGCCGGCGAGGTCCCCAACATCGCCTCCCTCCTCAAGGGCGGCGAGCTGCTCCTGACCACCGGACTCGGGCTCGGCGCCAGGCCCGCCGACCAGCGGGCCTTCGTGCGCAATCTGGCGGAGCGCCAGATCGCCGCGCTGGTCGTGGAGCTGGGCCCGCGCTTCAGCAGGCTCCCCGCCGCGCTCGTGGAGACCGCGCGGGCGGCCGGGCTGCCGCTGGTGCAGCTGCACCGCGAGGTGCCCTTCGTGACCGTGACCGAAGAGGTCCACACCGAGATCGTCAACGGGCACTACGCCCTGCTCCAGCAGGCCGAGGAGGTCCACCGGCGGTGCACCGAGGCGCTGCTGGGCGGCGGCGGGATCCCCCAGGTGCTGCGCATCCTCGCCGACTTCGCGGGCAACCCGGTCTTCCTGGAGACCCCGGACGGGCAGCTGCTGTACGCCGCGGCCACCGGCTCGGAGCCCGCCTGCGCCGACCCGTTGCAGGTCTGGGAGGGGCTGCGCGGGCAGCGCGAGGCGCGCGAGGAGGGGCCGCCCGCGGACACGGTCCTGGTGGACGTGCCCGGCGGCGGGCACGGCACGGGCGCGGTGCGGGCCCGTCTGGTCCTGCCCGCGGTGTCCGCGCCGGCGCTGCCGGTGCACCGGATGGCGGCGGAGCGGACCGCGGGCATCCTGGCGGTCGTGCTGATGCAGGCCCGCCAGGAGGAGGAGCTCGCGGCGCGCGGACGCGGCGACTTCCTGACCGATCTGGCGGAGGGCCGCATCGCGGCGGAGGACGCCCCGGCTCAGGCGCGTGTGCTGGGCTTCAAGCCGGGCGACGGCCCGCTGCTGCCGGTGGTGATGCGCCTGGCGTCGGAGCTGTCGCCCTCGGGCAACTGGGCGGTGCTGGCCCGGGCGGTGCTCGAGGAGCTGTCGTCGCTGGGCGTGCCGGTGCTGCTGGGCGTACGGCCGGTGGAGGGCCGGGTGCCGCTGCTGCTCGGCCTGCGCGCGGAGTCCGAGCGCACGGCGGTGGCCGACCGGGTCGCGGCGGCGCTGCGGGCGGGCGTGGAGCGGGCGGGCCTGGAGCGGGCGGGCGGGCATCCGCCGGTCGTCGTGGTCGGCGTCGCGGGCGGCTGGGCGGCTGCGTCGGCCGGGCTGCGCCACGCGGCGGAGACGGCAGCGGCGGCGCAGGGTCTGTCGGACCGTCCCTGGTACGACGCGCGGCGCCTGGACATCGACCTGCTGCTGTGGCGGCTGCGGGAGCACCCGGACCTGGCGGCCTTCGTGGACCGCGCGATCGGGCCGCTGCGCGCCCACGACGCGACCTCGCGCCCGCCGCTGCTGCCGACGCTGGAGACGTATCTGGCGCACGCGGGCCGCAAGGCGGAGACCGCTCGCGAGCTGCATCTGAACCGCCAGACGCTCTACAACCGCCTGGCGCGCATCTCGGAGCTGCTGGGCACGGACCTGGACGACCCCCAGACGGTCCTGGCCCTGAGCCTGGCCCTGAGGGCCCGCCGACACACGCCGTGAGGGCGCGGGGCAGGGTGCGCTGAGGCTGCGCGCGGCAGGGGGGCGGGGTCCACCGTCCAGGCTGCGCCGCGCACCGCAAGGGAGCGGGCTTGCCGCCCCCATGCCCCCGCACACCAAGGGCGGGTCCACCGTCCTCAGGCCGCCCCGCGCCGCAAAGTCAGCCCCCGCCGTCCGCCGTCAGCTCGTCGTACACGCTCAGCACCTGCGCGATCGTCTCGTCCTCCGTCGGCCAGGTCGCCGCCTGGGCCCTGCCCGCCGCCCCCAGCTCCGCGCGTCGTCCCGGGTCCGTCAGCAGCCGGGCGCCCGCCCGCGCGAGAGCGTCCGCGTCGCCGTACGGGACGAGCTCGGCCGCCTCGCCCACCAGTTCCGGCACCCCGCCGACCGCCGTGGCGATCAGGGGGACGCCCTGGCGCAGGGCCTCCTGGGCGAGCAGCGAGCGGGCCTCCCAGCGGCTCGGCAGCAGTGCCACGTCCGCCGCCGCGAGCAGGTCGCCGATGTCGTCCCTGCTCCCCACCAGCGTCACGGGCAGGTCTTCCGCCTCGATACGGCGCTGCATCGCCGCCCGCTCCCGCCCCTCCCCCGCGATCACGAGTAGCGGCATCGGGTCGAGGTCGCGCCAGTGCCTGGCGGCGTCGAGCAGCGTGCCGTACCCCCGGTGCGGGGCGAGGCTGCCGACGGCCATCAGCAGCGGACGGTCGACCGCGCCCAGTTCCGCGCGCTCCTTGCCGTCCGGGCCGCCGGTCCCGACGCGCGGCGCGGGGATCGAGACCGGGGCGAGCCGGGCGTCGCGGGCGCCGCGCAGGCGGGCCCGGTCGACCAGTTCGGAGCAGGTGCCGAGGACCACGGACGCCGCCCGCACGGCTCTGCGCTCCAGCAGCCGCAGGACGTGTCCGCGCGCGCCGTCGTCGTGCGCGCGGGTGTGCCAGGTGACGACGAGGGGGACGCGCTGCCCGCTGAGCGCGAGGGCCGCGCGGACGGCGGCGTGCAGCCCGTGCGCGTGGACCACGTCGGCCCCCGCGCACGCGGCGCGCAGCGCGGCGACCGCGGCGGGGTCGCTGCGCCGCGGCACGGGCGCGAACTCGGCGCCGGCGGCGGGGAAGTCGTAGACGTGCTCCAGTCCGGCGGGCGCGCACACCGTCACCCGCACGCCCCGCGCCACCAGCCCAGCGGCCAGCGAGCTGACGTGCGCGCCGCTGCCCGCACTGCCGCCGCCCAGGACTTGGACCGTACGCAGCTGAGTCACGGGCCAAGGATGCCAGTCCGTACGCACGTTCCGGCGCCATCGGGACGGGCCGCCCGTCCGCGCGCAGGGAGGCGGGTCAAGGGATCACCCACATAGGTGATTTCGCGACCCGTCTCTCACGCGCGTACGGGGCACCTCACCCGTCTGCCCGCGCCGTCGCCAGCAGCTCCTCCGCGTGGGCCCGCGCCGTCTCCGAGTCCTCCTGGCCGGCCAGCATCCGCGACAGCTCGCGCACCCGGTCCTCGCCCTCCAGGACGGTGACCCCGGACCGGGTGACCGACCCGTCGTTGGTCTTCTCCACCAGCAGCTGCCGGTCGGCGAAGGCCGCCACCTGCGGCAGGTGCGTCACGACCACCACCTGCGCGGTCTTCGCCAGCTTCGCCAGCCGTCGGCCGATCTCGACCGCCGCCTTGCCGCCGACGCCCGCGTCGACCTCGTCGAAGAGGTACGTCGGGACGGGGTCCGTGCCCGCGAAGACGACCTCCACCGCGAGCATCACCCGCGACAGCTCGCCGCCCGACGCGCCCTTGGCGATCGGACGGGGCGGGGCGCCCGGGTGCGGGGCCAGCAGCAGTTCGACCTCGTCGACGCCGGTCGGGCCGTACGCCACCGTCCGGCCGCCCACCTCGACGCCCTCGGGGTCCTCGCTCTGGGCGATGGCGAACGACACGCGCGCGTGCGGCATCGCCAGCGACGCCAGCTCCGCCGTCACCGCCTGCGCGAACCTCGCCGCCGCCTCCGTACGCGCGTCCGTCAGCGCCTGCGCCAGAGCGGACAGTTCGCCGCGCAGCGCGTCCCGCTCCGCCGTCAGCTCGCCGATCCGGTCGTCGTCGCCGTCCAGCTCGGTCAGCCGCTCCGCGCCGACCTGAGACCAGGCCAGCACGGCGGCGACGCCTTCGCCGGTCCCGTCGTACTTGCGCGTCAGCGCGGTCAGCGCGGCGCGGCGCTCCTCGACCGCGGCCAGCCGCAGCGGATCGGCGTCCAGATTGTCTGCGTATCCAGCGAGTTCGCCCGCTACGTCGCCCAGCAGGATGGAGATCTCTCCCATCCGGTCGGCGAGCGCCGCCAGCGCCGGATCGTGGGAGCGCACGGCGTCCAGCGCCCGCCCCGCGCCCGCGACCAGGGTCGTCGCGTCGACGCCCTCCGGGTCCTCGGGGTTGCCGGCCAGCGCTCCATGGGCGACCGACGCGGCGGACGCGAGGGCCTCGGCGTGCCCCAGCCGCTCCGCCTCCGCCGCGAGTTCGACGTCCTCGCCGGCGCGCGGCTCCACGCCCGCGATCTCGTCGAGGCCGAAACGCAGCAGATCCGCTTCCTGGGCGCGCTCGCGGGCGCGCACGGTCAGCTCCTCCAGCTCGACGGCGACGGCCCGCAGCCGCCGGTACGCGGCTCCGTACTCGGCGTACGGCCCGCTCACCGCCGCGCCCGCGTACCGGTCCAGCGCCTCGCGCTGCCGCGCCGGGCGCAGCAGGCCCTGCTGGTCGGTCTGGCCGTGCACGGCCACCAGCTCGTCGGCCAGCTCCGCCAGGATGCCGACCGGCACGGAGCGCCCGCCCAGATGGGCGCGCGAGCGGCCCTCGGCGGAGACGGTCCTGCTGATCAGCAGAGTGCCGTCGTCCAGTTCGGCCCCTGCCTCCACGGCCCGTGCCGCCGCCGGCCCGTCGGCGGACACGCTGATCCGCCCCTCGACCACCGCCGACTTCGCGCCGATCCGCACCAGGGCCGGGTCGGCGCGACCGCCGAGCAGCAGCCCCAGGCTGGTGACGACCATGGTCTTGCCCGCGCCGGTCTCGCCGGTCACCGCAGTGAAGCCGGGCGACAGCTCGACGACAGCGTCGTCGATGACCCCGAGCGACCGTATCCGCATCTCCTCCAACACGGACCTGACCATACGAGGTTTCCCCCGTCCGATGCGACGCCCCCCTGCCCCCGTGCACGGAATGAGAGGAAACCGGTGCTGAGGAGGCGGGCAGGGCGTCACTCTTCGGTACGCCGCGCGTTGACCGCGTGGCGTACCGAAGTCAGGAGGGCGCTCCCGTCACGACGCTTTTCGGCCGGGTTCCGCACGCGCCGATCCCGCGCGCGGGATCGGCGCGTGCACCGCGCCTCGTGCGGCGCTCCTCCAGTGCGGCTAGTGCGGCGCTCCGCGCCACCCGGACACCGGCAGCGCGAACTTCGCCACCAGACGGTCCGTGAAGGACGCGTGGTGCAGCCGCGCCAGCCGTACCGGCACCTCGCCCCTGCGCACCACCACCCTCGCCCCCGGCGGCAGTTCGATGGTCCGGCGGCCGTCGCACCACAGCACGCCGTGCGGCGTGTTCGGCTGCACCTCCACCGCCAGGACCGACGTCGGCGCCGTCACCAGCGGCTTGGCGAACAGCGCGTGCGCGCTGATCGGCACCATCAGCAGCGCCTCGACCTCGGGCCACACCACGGGCCCGCCCGCCGAGAACGCGTACGCCGTCGAGCCGGTCGGGGTCGCGCAGACGATCCCGTCGCAGCCGAAGCCCGTCACCGGCCGCCCGTCGATCTCGAGGACGACCTCCAGCATCCGGTCCGGCGAGACCTTCTGCACCGCGGCCTCGTTGAGCGCCCAGTCCCGGTGCACGACGTCGCCGTTGTTGTGCACGATGACGTCGATCGTCATGCGCTCCTCGACCTCGTACGAGCGGGTGACGACCCGGTCGACGACCTTGTCGAGGTCGTCGCGCTCGGCCTCCGCGAGGAAGCCCACCCGTCCGAGGTTGACGCCGAGCATCGGCACGCCGGAGGCGCGCGCGAACTCCGCGCCGCGCAGCAGCGTCCCGTCGCCGCCCAGAACGATCAGCAGCTCACAGCCGTCGAGCACGTCCGGAGTGGCCTCGGGGACCGTCCCGACCGACGCCGGCAGCGGCAGGTCCGCCGCCTCCGCCTCCAGTACGCGCACGCCGATCCCGCACCGCAGGAGTCCCTGCACGACCAGCTCGGCGCTGCGGATCGCCGCAGGTCTGCCGGTGTGCGCCAAGAGGAAGACGGTACGCTCTGGCGCCGTTTCCGGTGTCGTTGTCAACTGGGTCCCTCCGCCACTGCACGGTCCACTTCAGCCGGATCGAGCTCGGGCGCCCCAGCCCTGAGCCACAGAAAGTACTCGACATTGCCGGACGGTCCCGGCAGCGGACTGGCGGTGACCCCGAGCACTCCGAGACCGAGCCCCCAGGCCCGCCGCGCCACCTCCCGTACCGCCTCCGCGCGCAGCTCGGGACTGCGTACGACTCCGCCGCTGCCCAGGCGTTCCTTGCCCACCTCGAACTGCGGTTTGACCATGAGCACCAGGTCCGCGTCGGGCGCGGTGCAACGCGCCAGGGCGGGCAGTACCAGGCCGAGCGGAATGAAGGACAGGTCGCCGACCACCAGGTCCACCGCAACGCCATCAATCGCCTCCAACGTCAACTCGCGTACGTTGGTACGGTCCTTGACGGTGACGCGTTCATCGCTCTGCAAAGCCCACGCGAGCTGGCCGTATCCCACGTCGACGGCGACGACGTGCCCGGCGCCCGAGCGGAGCAGCACGTCCGTGAAGCCTCCGGTCGACGCTCCGGCGTCCAGAGCGCGCCGCCCCTCGACCTTCAGGCCGAGCGGCACGAAGGCCGCCAGCGCGCCGGCGAGCTTGTGGCCGCCGCGCGAGACGTAGCCGGGGTCGGCGTCGTCGGCGGCGACGACGATCGCGGCGCTCTTCTCGACCTGGGTGGCGGGCTTGGTCGCGGTGTTGCCGCCGACGGTCACCCGCCCCGCTGCGATCAGCTGGCTCGCGTGCTCGCGCGAGCGCGCGAGTTCGCGGCGCACCAGCTCGGCGTCGAGACGGCGGCGGGCTGCTCCTGCCACGTTCGGTTCAGCTCCTGTGGTCGTACGAGGGCGAAGGCTGGGGCGGCTGCGGTCCTGGCCTGGCGTCGAGCGCGGTCAGCGCGTCGCGCAGTCCCCGGTGTACATCCTCGTACACCTCGAGGTGTCCGTCCGCCGGGAGGTGATCGGCGTCGGCCAGCCGCTCCAGCTGGGCGTCGACGACGGCGTTCCCGGTCGGCGCCCGCTCCACGCCGATCGGCGCGGGCGCGGCGGGGTCGTACGCGTCGGGGGCATGCGCCGCCGCGCCGCCTGCCGCGCCCTCCTCGGGGCGGTACGTCTCGCCCTGGGGGCTCCGGGGCTCGGCCTCGGGGCTGTACGTCCCGGTCTCGGGGCGGTACGTCTCGCCCTGGGGGCTCCGGGGCTCGGCCTCGGGGCTGTACGTCCCGGTCTCGGGGCTGTACGTCTCGCCCTCGGGGCTTCGGGGCTCGGCCTCGGGGCCGTACGCCTCTGCCTCGGGGCTGTGCGTCCGCTCCTGCTGCTCCGGGCCCGGCATCGAGTCGCTCATGCCCAGACGCTATCGCGAAGCCCTGAGGTACGGTCGATCACGATGGCCACGACGGAAGAGTGCCGCAGCGCGCTCGACAGACTCTCGGACAACCTGGCGCGGGCGGACGGCGACGTGCGCGGCGCGGCCGCGCTCGACCGTTCCCTCAGCTGCCACATCAAGGACTTGGACGTCACGTTCACGGGCCGCCTCGGCGGCGGAGCGATCCAGGTCGTCGACACCCTGAAGGGGCCGCCGCGCGACAAGGCGCAGATCCGCCTCGCGATGAGCGGCGACGACCTGGTGGCGATGGTGAACGGCGAGCTCAACTTCGCGAAGGCCTGGGCGTCGGGGCGGGTCAGCCTCGAGGCCGGCTTCCGCGATCTGCTGCGGCTGCGGACATTGCTCTAGTCGCTTCTCTCGCTCCTGCCGCTTCAGGGGCCGGGCGTCGGATGTCCGGGCGCCCGGTCCTCGGCGCCCGGCCGGCGGCTCAGGCCTTCGCCGCCGCGACCGCGGCGACCGCCGCGCGCGCCTTCCGCGCCGCCGGCACCACCAGCGGCGTCCCCGTCTCCGGGTCGTCGATGACCTGGCAGCGCAGCCCGAAGACCTCCTCCACCAGCTCCGCCGTGACGACGTCCTGCGGCGCCCCCTGCGCCACGATCTCGCCGCCGCGCATGGCGATGAGGTGCGTGGCGTAGCGCGCGGCGTGGTTGAGGTCGTGGAGCACGGCGACGAGCGTGCGCCCCTGGGTCTCGTGCAGCTCGGCGCAGAGGTCCAGTACGTCGATCTGGTGCTGGATGTCGAGGTACGTCGTCGGCTCGTCGAGCAGCAGCAGGGGGGTCTGCTGGGCCAGCGCCATGGCGATCCAGACACGCTGGCGCTGGCCGCCGGACAGTTCGTCGACATAGCGGTCGGCCAGCTCGCCGACGCCGGTGGCGGCCATCGACTCCTCGACGATCCGCTCGTCCTCCGTCGACCACTGGCGCAGCAGCCCCTGGTGCGGATAGCGGCCGCGGGCCACCAGATCGGCGACGGTGATGCCGTCCGGGGCGATCGACGACTGCGGCAGCAGCCCCAGCGTCCTCGCGACCTTCTTCGCGGGCATGGAGGCGATCGCCTGGCCGTCGAGCAGGACCCGCCCCTGGCTGGGCTTGAGCATCCGGGACAGGGCGCGCAGGAGCGTCGACTTGCCGCAGGCGTTCGGGCCGACGATGACGGTGAAGGAGTTGTCGGGGATCTCCACCGAGAGGTTCTCGGCGATGACCCGCTGGTCGTAGCCGAGGGTGACCGATTCCGCGGTGAGGCGCTGCATTGTCGTCGTACTCCTGGTGTCCGAATCCGTAAGCTGCGCCTTCTCGGCGCCTATGGCGTGCCCGGCCTCGCCCGGGGCTCCCCGCTCCCCCGGCTTCCCCGGTCCTCCCGGCTTCATATGCGCCCCCCGTTCATATGCGCCCCGCCCTGCGCTCGGTGACCAGCAGCCACAGCAGATAGCAGCCGCCCAGCACCCCGGTCACCACGCCCACCGGCAGCTGGCGCTCGCCGAAGGCGTTCGTCGCGATCCAGTCGGCGACCAGCATCAGCGCCGCGCCCATCACGGCCGAGACGGCCAGGTTCGGGCCCGGAGAGCGGGTCAGCCGACGGGCGAGCTGCGGCGCGCTCAGCGCGACGAAGGCGATCGGCCCCGCCGCCGCGGTGGCGAGCGAGATGAACAGCACGCCGGCGCCCATCAGCACCACCCGCGTGCGCTCGACCGGCACGCCCAGCGCGTACGCCGCGTCGTCGCCCATCTCCAGCATCCGCAGCGGCCGCCCGTAGACGAACACCAGCGGTACCAGCACGGCGCACATCACGAGCAGCGGCCAGACCTGAGCCCAGTCGCGGCCGTCGAGCGAGCCGGTCATCCATAGCGTGGCCCGGGTGGCGTCGACGAGGCTGGCCTTGGTGATCAGATACTGGTTGCCGGCCGTGAGCATCGCCGCGATGCCGATGCCGACGAGGACCAGCCGGAAGCCGTGCACGCCGCGCTTCCACGCCAGTGCGTAGACGGCGGCGCCGGTGAGCAGTCCGCCGACCAGCGCGCCGGCCGACACCGCGACCGACCCGCCGTGGAAGAGAACGATCACGGAGAGGGCGCCCACGGTCGCGCCCTGGCCGAAGCCGATCACGTCCGGGCTGCCCAGCGGATTGCGGGAGACGGACTGGAAGATCGCGCCGCTGAAGGCGAGCGAGACGCCGACGAGGACGGCGACCAGCACCCGCGGCAGCCGCAGGTCCTGGACGATGAACTCCTGCGCCGGGGTGCCGTTCCCGAGCAGCGTCGCGACGACGTCGCCGGGGGAGATGGGGAAGTCGCCGCTGCCGATGAGGACGACCGAGAACGCCGCGGTGGCCGCGAGCAGCATCAGGACGGCCACGGCCGCCCTGGGGTCGAACCGGACGGAGAGCCCGCCGGGGACGCGTATGGCTTTCACGGCGTTCACAGCTGGGCCATCCTCTTGCGGCGTACGAGATAGATGAAGACGGGCCCGCCGAGCAGCGCGGTGACGACGCCGACCTGAAGCTCCGCGGGACGCGTGACGACCCGGCCGACGACGTCGGCGCCCAGCAGCAGAACGGGCGACAGGACGGTCGCGTACGGCAGGATCCACCGCATGTCCGGGCCGGTGATGGTGCGCACGATGTGCGGGATCATCAGCCCGATGAAGACGATCGGCCCGCAGGCGGCGGTCGCGGCCCCGCACAGCAGCGTGACGGCGAGCATCGCCAGGACGCGGGTGCGGCCCAGGTGCGCGCCGAGGGAGCGGGCGGTGTCGTCGCCCATCTCCATCGCGTTCAGCGGCCTGGCGAGCAGCAGCGCGAGCACCGTTCCGACGGCGATGAACGGGGCGACCTTGCGGATGGTCTCCATGTCCGCCGAGGCCAGCGAGCCGACCGTCCAGAATCTGATCCGGTCGAGGGCGGCCGAGTCCAGCAGCTGCACGGCGTTGACGTACCCGAAGAGCGCGGCGGTGGCGGCGGTGCCCGCGAGCGCGAGCCGTATGGGGGTCGCCGAGCGGCTGCCGCCGAGGATGTAGACCAGCGCGGAGACGACGGCAGCGCCGATGAAGGCGAACCATACGTATCCGGTGAGCGAGGTGACCCCGAGGAAGCTGATGGCGGTGACGACGGCGGCCGAGGCCCCGGCGTTGACGCCCAACAGACCGGGTTCCGCGAGCGGGTTGCGGGTCAGGCCCTGCATCACCGCGCCCGCGAGCCCGAGGGCCGCGCCGACGAGCAGGCCGAGGATCGTCCGCGGCACGCGCACATCGTGGACGATCACGTCATTGCCGACGCCCGAGTTGTGGAACAAGCCGTGCCACACGTCGGAGAGCGGCATCGACTTGGCGCCGACCGCGATGCTCGCGATACAGACCAGCAGCAGGACGCCGAGAGACAGCAGCAGCCCGGCGGCACGC
This sequence comes from Streptomyces sp. NPDC051907, assembly GCF_040681075.1. NCBI lineage: Bacteria > Bacillati > Actinomycetota > Actinomycetes > Kitasatosporales > Streptomycetaceae > Streptomyces > Streptomyces sp. NPDC051907. The sequence continues at coordinate 20,489 of NZ_JBFAYB010000110.1, forward strand.
AGAGAGTGGTGCTTGCGGGACGGCGGCGGGGATATCGGCTCCGCGCTCTGTTCGGGGGGACTGTCGACCAACACGCGGTTAGGTTAGCCTACCCTCCGATTTGCACCCCGGCGAGGGAAGGCCTCTCCCCTGGCCAGGCTCCCACCGACCGTACCCCGCGCACCGGCCGCCACCGGCGACTGCCGTGCGGCAAGGGGGCGTTGGAGCCTCGCGCTCCATCGTGCCGCTTCGGTCCCGAACGCAAAGAAGGTCCACTGATGCCCGTCTCCCGCACGCCCCTTTCGCGCCGCAGCCTGCTCACCGCGGGCGGCGCCCTCGGCCTCGGCGCGCTCCTCGCCGCGTGCGGCGGAAGCGACGGCAAGGAGGAGAAGAAGTCCGGGGACGGCGGCGGCGCCTGGACCTTCAAGGACGACCGCGGCAAGACCGTCAAGCTCGACAAGAAGCCGAAGAACCTCGTCGCCTTCATCAGCACGGCCGCAGCCCTGCACGACTACGGCATCGAGTGCACCGGCGTCTTCGGCCCCAGCAAGCCGGTGAACGGCAAGCCCAACCCCCAGGCCGGCGGTCTCGACGTCTCGAAGCTCACCAGCGTCGGCGAGGCGTGGGGCGAGTTCAGCATCGAGAAGTACGCCGCCCTCCAGCCCGACCTGCTGATCAGCAACATGTTCCCGCCGCCCGCCCTCTGGTTCATACCGGAGGAGAGCAGCAAGAAGATCGAGGCCCTCGCCCCCACGATCGGCATCGCCGGCGCGCACCGCTCCGTGCTCGAATGCCTCGAGCGCTACACCGACCTCGCCGAGGCCCTCGGCGCGGACCTCAAGGCCAAGCAGGTCACGGAGGCCAAGGCCCGTTTCGACAAGGCCGAGGACACCCTCCGCAAGGCCGCCGCGGCCAACCGCGGCCTCAAGGTGCTCGCCATGACGGGCGACGCGGAGCAGATGTACGCGGCCGTCCCCGACTCCTACTGCGATCTGAACTACTTCAAGGATCTCGGCGTCGAGATCGTCGAGGGCAAGAAAAGCGACGAATGGGGCTTCTGGGAGTTCCTCAGCTGGGAGAACGCCGACAAGTACCACGCCGACCTCATCATGATCGACAACCGCTCCTCCGCCCTGCCGCCCAAGGAACTCGCCAAGAAGCCCACCTGGAACCGCCTCCCCGCGGTCAAGGCCGGCCAGACGACCCCCTGGGCGATGGAGGAGCGCTACAGCTACGCCGGCTTCGCCCCGGTCCTGGAACAGCTCGCGGCGGCGATCACCAAGTCGAAGAAGCTGACCTGACCATCCCAACCCCGGGCCCCGCAATCCCAGCCCGCCGGGGTTCCGGGCGCACCCCCAGCCCCGCCGGGGTTCGAGGCGCACTTTTCAGCCCCGCCGGCGATTGAGGCGCACCTCCAGCCCCGCCGGCGATTGAGGCGCGGGGCGGGGCAGCGCCCCGCAGGTCACCGCAAGCCCCCTCACAGCCCCAACCGCCCCAACCGCCCCAACCGCTCCACCACCTTCCCCCCGTCCAACTCACAACCCCCGTCTCCCGCCCACGTCCACGCCGCCCCGCACAACGCCCTCAGCCCGTCCATCGCCTCGCCCTCCCCCTCCAGCTCGAGCTCCCCGTCCCGTACGGCCGCCCGCCAGCCCCCGCACGCGAACCCGCCGTCCGTCTCGACCACTTCGGGCTGCCCCGTGAGCATCCCGCGCAGGTCCGCGTCGACGTAGGTCGGCCGGTGCTGCGGCGGCGCGGCCAGCAGCTGCGCCGCGTCGGTCACCCCGGTCAGCACGAGGAGCGAGTCCACGCCCCCGTTGAACGCTCCCTCGATGTCCGTGTCCAGCCGGTCCCCGACGACCAGCGGCCGCTCCGCGCCCGTCCGCAGGATCGTCTCCCGGTGCATCGGCGGCAGCGGCTTCCCGGCGACCTGCGGTTCGCCGCCCGTCGCTATCCGCACGACCTCCACCGCCGCGCCGTTGCCGGGCGCGATCCCCCGCGCGCTGGGAATCGTCAGATCGGTGTTGGACGCGAACCACGGCACACCGCGGGCGATGGCGTAGCACGCCTCTCCGAACCGCCCCCAGGGCAGATCCGGCCCGCCGTACCCCTGCACCACCGCCGCCGGGTCGTCCTCGGCCGAGTCCACCGGCACGAGCCCGCGCTCGCGCAGCGCGACCCGCAGCCCCTCGCCGCCGATCACCAACACCCGTGCCCCCGCCGGGACCTGATCGGAGATCAGCCGGGCGACCGCCTGCGCCGAAGTGATCACGTCCCCGGCCTGCGTGGGGATGCCGAGCTCGGTGAGGTGCTCCGCGACGGTGTCCGGCGTGCGCAGCGCGTTGTTCGTGACGTACGCGAGGTGCATCCCGCCCCCACGCGCCGTGCCCAGCGACTCGACGGCGTACGCGATGGCCTCGCCGCCGGCGTAGACGACCCCGTCGAGATCGAGCAGAGCCGTGTCGTACGCCTCGCTCAGCGCCGTCGTACTCCCGCTCGGCTGCTTCCTGACCGGCCGCGTCCCGCTCTGCTGGCTCATTCGACTCCGCTCCTCGCTCGCTGCTGCTCCCCCGATCATCGCTCATCCCCCGACCCCACATACGATGCACGAATGAACACCGAAGGTCGCGCGGCCAACGACGGTCTGCAGTTGATCCCGTTCCGAGGGCTTCGCTATGTCCCCGAGCGGGTCGGCAGTCTCGCCGCCGTGACCTCGCCGCCGTACGACGTGGTCGTACGGCCCGACGGCCTGCTCCACCTGGAGTCCGCGGACCCGTACAACATCGTCCGGCTGATCCTGCCGCAGGCCGGCAGCGCCGGCGCCCGCCACCAGCAGGCCGCCGAGACCCTGGACCGCTGGGTGGCCGAGGGCGTTCTGGCCCCGGACCCCGAGCCCGCGCTCTATGTGTACGAGCAGAGCAGGGACGACATGCTCCAGCGCGGCATCATCGGCGCGCTGGCCCTGTCCGATCCCTCCGAGGGCGTCGTCCTCCCGCACGAGGACGTGATGCCGGACATCGTGGCGGACCGCGCGGCTCTGATGCGTACGACCGCCGCCAACCTCGAGCCGCTGCTCTTCACCTACCGCAGCGCCGACGGCGCCGAGCAGCGGAGCAGCAGCGGCGACGGCGCCCATAGCGGCGCGCACGCCGACAGAGGCGCGACCGCCGTCATCGACCGTACGATCCAGCATCCCCCGCTGCTGACGACCACCACGGAGGACGGCTTCAGGCACCGCCTGTGGTCCGTCACGGACGCCGACGACCTCTCCGAGATCCGCGCCGACCTGGCCGACCGCCAGGCGCTGATCGCCGACGGCCACCACCGCTGGGCGACGTATCTGCGGCTGCGCGCCGAGCACCCCTCCCCCAGCCCCTGGAACTACGGCCTGGTCCTTCTGATCGACACCGCCCGATACCCGCTGCGGGTCCGCGCGATCCACCGGCTTCTGCACCGCCTGCCGGTCGCCGAGGCACTCGCCGCGCTGGGCGACGACTTCCGCGCCCGCCGCCTCGAAGTCCCGCTCCCAGACGCCCTGGAGGCGCTCGCGGACGCGGCGGCCGAGGGGAACGCGTTCCTGCTCGCGGGCGACGGCGCGTTCCACCTCGTCGACCGCCCGGACCCGGCGCTGCTCTCCCGTACGATCCGCACCGACCGCCCGGAAGCCTGGCGCACGCTCGACGCGACGGTCCTGCACTCCACGCTGCTCGACCACATCTGGCAGATCCCGGACGCGCCGGAGCACATCGCGTACATCCACGACACCGAGGCGGCCGTCACCCAGGCGGAACGCCATGGCGGCACGGCGGTGCTGATGCATCCGGTACGGGAAGAGGTCGTACGAGACCTGGCACGCGAAGGCGTCACCATGCCGAGGAAGTCCACCTCCTTCGGTCCCAAGCCGGCGACCGGCCTGGTGCTCAGAAGCCTCGACCTGGACTGACCCCGGACATGCAGAACTGACCCCGGACATGCAGAAGGGCGGCGCCCGAGCCTCGGGCGCCGCCCTTCTTTGTGTCGCCTACCTGCCTGCGTTACTCGCCCTTGGGCGGCCCGGCCGGCTCGTCGGTCCCGTCGGAGCCGTGGGACTCGGCGGACGCGTCGGACTGCTCTACGGCGTCGGACTCGTCTGCGGCATCCGCCTGAGCGGACTCCTCGTCCTCGCCCATAGCGTCCACGAACTCCACGCCGTCCAGCTCGGCGAGCCGGTCAGACGCGTCGGTCGAGCCGTCCTTGTCGGCCTCGAGCGCCTTGGCGAACCACTCCCGCGCCTCGCCCTCACGGCCGGCGGACAGCAGCGCGTCGGCGTAGGCGTAGCGCAGTCGCGCGGTCCACGGCTGAATGGAGTTGGAGGCCAGCTCGGGACTCTGCAGGGTCACGATGGCGGCGTCGAGCTGCCCCATGTCCCGCCGCGCCCCGGCCGCGACCAGCCGCATCTCGACCTGACCGGCCTTGTCGAGCTTCTGCACCTCGGGCTCGCCGGCCATCGCCATGGCCCGCTCGGGCCGACCGAGTCCGCGCTCGCAGTCCGCCATGACGGGCCACAGCTCGACGCTCCCGGTCATCCGACGGGCCGCGCGGAACTCGGCGAGCGCCTCGGAGTACTTCTGCGTCGCGTACGCGGCGAAGCCGGCGGCCTCGCGCACAGCGGCGACTCGCGAGGCGAGCCGCAGGGCCACCTTGGAGTACGCGTACGCCTGCTCGGGGTCCTCGTCGATCAGGTTGGCGACCATGACGAGGTTCTTGGCGACGTCCTCGGCGAGACCCTTCGGCAGGCTCTGGAGCTCCTGCCGCACGTCCTGGTCGATCTCGTCGCCCGTGACGTCCTCGGGGATCGGCAGCCGCTTGATCGGCTCGCGGTCACCACGGTCGCGGTCACGGTCGTCGCGGCGTCCATAGCCGCCACGGTCGTCGCGAGATCCGCGGTAGCCCCCACGGTCCCGGTCGTCCCGCTGCCCGCGGTACCCACCACGGTCGTCACGACGGTCATCACGCCGGTCGTCGCGCCTGTCGTCCCTGCGGTCGTCGCGACGTCCATAGCCGCCACCGCCACCGCTGGGGCGCCCGCCGCGGTCGTCGCGACGGTCATCACGGCGATCGTCACGCTTGTCGTCGCGGCGGAAGCCACCGCCGCCGCCGCTGGGACGGTCGTCCCGGCGGTCGTCACGGCGGAAGCCGCCGCGGTCGTCGTCACGACGGGGACCGCGGTACCCACCACGGTCGTCGTCACGACGCGGCGCACGGTCGTCACGCGGGAACCCACCCGGACGATCGTCACGACGGTCATCACGACGGAAACCGCCGCCACCGCCACCGCCGCTGGGACGGGAGCCATAGCCACCGCCACCACCGGAACGGTCGTCACGACGGAAGCCACCGCCGCCACCGCTCGGACGCGAGCCATAGCCACCGCCACCGCTGGGACGACCACCACGGTCGTCACGACGGTCATCACGCCTGTCGTCGCGGCGGAACCCACCGCCGCCGCCGGAACGGTCATCACGGCGGTCATCGCGACGGAAACCACCACGGTCGTCGTCACGACGGGGACCGCGGTACCCACCACGGTCGTCGTCGCGACGCGGCGCGCGGTCGTCACGCGGGAACCCACCCGGACGATCGTCACGACGGTCATCACGACGGAAACCACCACTGCCACCGCCGCTGGGACGTGAGCCATAGCCACCGCCACCACCGGAACGGTCGTCACGACGGAAACCGCCACCACCGCCGCCACCGCTCGGACGCGAGCCATAGCCACCGCCACCGCTGGGACGACCACCACGGTCATCACGGCGATCGTCACGCCTGTCGTCGCGACGGAACCCACCGCCGCCGCCACCGGAACGGTCATCACGGCGGTCATCGCGACGGTCGTCACGGCGGAAACCGCCACCGCCGCCGCTGCCACTGCCATCGCCGGAACGGTCGTCGCGACGGAAGCCACCGCCACCGCCGCCGCCACTGGGACGGGAGCCGTAGCCGCCGCCACCGCTGGGGCGACCACCGCGGTCGTCGTCGCGACGGGGACCGCGGTACCCACCACGGTCGTCGTCACGACGCGGCCCACGATCCCGGTCGCGGTCACGGTCGTCACGACCGCCTCGGAAGCCGCCCCTGTCGCCACCGTCCCTACGACGCGGCTCGCGCTCCGGACGATCGTCGGGAGAGTTGGTGGACATCGGCGTGACTCCTGTCTTCGGGTACTGCTGTCATTCTCGCGCAGCCGGCGATCGGACGCGCTTTGAAAAAATAGGCAAATAAAAAAGGACCCGTGTTCCAGCGTGAACGCTGGACCACGGGTCCTTGAAAGATTGTTCGGCGGCGTCCTACTCTCCCACAGGGTCCCCCCTGCAGTACCATCGGCGCTGAAAGGCTTAGCTTCCGGGTTCGGAATGTAACCGGGC
>NZ_JBFAYB010000111.1:0-26557 GCF_040681075.1 Streptomyces sp. NPDC051907
CGGAGCGCTGGTCAGCGCGGCCTACGAGAGCTGCACCAGAAAACGGTGATGACGCCGGCGCCGGTGCTGCTGGCGATCGTGGCCGCGGCCTTGGCGACGTCCTACCGCTGGTGGCCTGCGCCCCCGGCCCCGACGGGCGGGCCGGAGGCAGGCCCTGCGCCCGCTCCGAGCTGGATGCCCCGCGTCGACGCGGCGCCTCTCGGCGAGGGGGCCGAGGGCGTCTCTCCCGAGGAGCGCCGGCGCGCGAGCGCTCTGGGCGGCGGACTCCTCCTCGCCTGGGGCGGGCTGCTCGTCGCGCCGACGGCGCTGGACCTGTCGTACGCCGTGGCCCTGGCGGTGTATCTCGTGCTCGCCGTCGGCGCCGTCGCGTTCGCCGTGCAGTCGCGGCAGGCGGCCGTGGCCGGCGCCGCGCTCGGGTGCGGGATGGCCGGCGGCGTCAGCGTCGCCCTGCTGTCGCTGGCGGCGCGTCCGGCGACGTTCACCGCGCTCGGCGCCCTCCTCGTGGCGTTCGCGGGCGCCGCGCTCGTCTCTCGTACGACCGCGCTGCGGGCCCTGCTGGCCTGCTCCGCGGTCGCCCTGGCCGCAGGTCTCGTCGGCGCCGCCGCTGCGGCCGCCGAACTGGCGCCCGAGCAGGCCGCGCTCGCGCTGCTCGCCGTCCCGGCCGCCGTCGCGCTGGTCGCCGCCCGGCTGGGCCGCGGACCCGTGGCGCTCTCCATAGAGCTCACGGGCGCCGCCGCGGGTCTTCTCGCGGTCGCTCTCGCCGCTCCCGAGCCGTCGACGCTCGCCCTGGTGCTGGGGCTCTGCGGTGTGATCGCCGCGGGCACGGCCCTGCGCGCCGAGCGGCGCGTCGCGGCCGGATATCTGGCGACGGCGCTGTTCGTCCTGGCCGCCTGGGTGCGGCTGGCCGCGTGGGACGTGTCGGCCGTGGAGGCGTACACGCTGCCCGTCACCGTCCCGGCGCTCGTCGTGGGCGCGGTGCGCCGCCGCGGCGACGGCAAGGCGTCCTCGTGGACGGCGTACGGCCCCGGTCTCGCCGCGACGCTGCTGCCGAGTCTCTTCGCGGCCTGGGGCGACGAGCACTGGCTGCGGCCGCTGCTGCTGGGCGTCGTGGCGCTGGCCGTGACGCTCGTCGGCGCGCGGCTGCGCCTCCAGGCGCTGCTGGTGCTGGGCGGCTCGGTGCTGGCGCTGGACGCGCTGCACGAGCTGGCGCCGTACGTCGTCCAGGTCGTGGGGGCGCTGCCGCGCTGGCTGCCGCCGGCCCTCGCCGGGCTGCTGCTGCTCGCTGTGGGCGCGACGTACGAGCAGCGGCTGCGGGACGCCCGGAGGCTGCGCGAGACGCTCGGTCGGATGCACTGAGAGGGATACGCCGAAGGCCCCTCAGACTCGACGTCTGAGGGGCCTTCGGTCCCGGTGGTGGGCGATACTGGGTTCGAACCAGTGACCTCTTCGGTGTGAACGAAGCGCTCTCCCACTGAGCTAATCGCCCGGGCGCACCGCAAACATTACCCCATGTCAGCGGGTCCCCCTGACCACTTCCGAGGTCACTCCTTGATCTTCCAGGGCATCGCGATCCCGAACTTCCAGACGTAGATTCCGACGAGCACCGCCACGATCACCAGACCTATCGTGGTGAGGATGATGTTGCGTCGGCGCACCCTCGGATCGAGCGCTCGCTGCGCCGCCTCGGTGACCTTTCGCTTGGTCCAGCGCAGCACGAGCTGGGCCCAGACGAACTCGGTCGCCCAGATCGCCATGCCGCCGAAGATCACCAGCCAGCCCGGCCCCGGCAGGGGCAGCATCACGATGCCCGCGCCGACGACCGCGAGGCCGACGATGAAGACGCCGACCTGCCAGCTCAGATGCAGCGTCCTGGACCGCTTGATGAAATGGGGCGCCTTCGAGCCGAGTACCGGCTCCGTCGCCTCCGTCACGTCCCCCGTCGCGGGCTTGGCGGCCGTCGGTACGACGGCCTCGCTCCGCTCGTCACTCTCCGCATTCATGAAGCCAAACCTACCGGATTGAACAGCATCACCGGTATGGGCGTATAACACAAAGTGACGCACCGCCGTACGAGCGACATGAAGGATCACAAAACGGTCAGAGGGGTTTACAACGGCACCGTAGGTGGCATGTCGATTTCGCCGACGTGCGAATCCCCGAGCGCACACTGAGCGAAAGGCCCTGGCGCTTATGAACACCACGGTCAGCTGCGAGCTGCACCTGCGCCTCGTTGTATCGAGCGAGTCTTCACTGCCTGTACCCGCGGGCCTGCGGTATGACACGGCCGATCCCTACGCCGTGCACGCCACCTTCCACACCGGAGCCGAAGAGACGGTCGAGTGGGTCTTCGCCCGCGACCTTCTCGCTGAGGGGCTGCACCGGCCCACCGGCACGGGTGACGTCAGAGTCTGGCCGTCCCGTAGTCATGGCCAGGGCGTCGTCTGCATCGCGCTGAGCTCCCCGGAGGGCGAAGCCCTGCTCGAGGCCCCGGCGCGGGCCCTGGAGTCGTTCCTGAAGCGGACCGACGCCGCCGTGCCACCGGGCACCGAGCACCGACACTTCGACCTCGACACGGAGCTCTCCCACATCCTGGCGGAAAGCTGAGCCACCCCGAGAGCTGCACGGCGCCGTCCGACTCGGGGAGACGGCGCCGCGCGCACAATCCCATAGGGCGATCAGCGACGCCGTCACCGCGCGTGCCACCGCGGTGACGGCGTCGCTGTGCTCGCCGGTACGCTCCTGGCACGAACCGCTAGAGTCAGCGCAAATCGGCGGGCACCGGCCCGCAGCAGGCCAGGGAGCGAACCGTGCTGATCCCCCACGACACCCGTATCGCGCTCGATACAGTCGTCGAACTGGTGAACACCGCACCGGAGAGCGATCAAGACGACGGGCTCGCGGACATCCCAGCGCTGTACGCCTTCGTTGAGAGCCACAGCATCAGCGGCGTGGGCGAGCTCGGGCCGCAGGACCTCAAGGCGGTCCAGGGCGTACGGGCGCGGTTCGCGGACATCTTCGCGGCGCCGGACAGCCGGACCGCGGCGGGGCTGGTCAACGAGCTGGTGGCGGCCGCGGGGACGACTCCGCAGCTCACCGACCACGACGGCTACGACTGGCATGTGCACTACTTCGCGCCGGGCGCGTCCGTCGCCGACCACCTCGCGGCCGACTGCGGGATGGCGCTGGCCTTCATCGTGGTGGCGGGCGAGCAGGAGCGGCTGCGGCGCTGCGAGGCGCCGGACTGCGGACGGGCCTTCGTCGACCTGTCCCGCAACCGCTCGCGCCGCTACTGCGACAGCCGCACCTGCGGCAACCGTCTGCACGTCGCCGCGTACCGGGCGCGCCGCAAGGAGGCGGCAGGCTGATCCGTCCGCGATCGCGCGAGAGCCGCGGGCGGCAGTGGACGGAAGCGGACTCGCCGGACGGATCACCGGATCACGGCATCACCGCACCACCGCACCCCCGCGTCACGGGCACGGGCCCGGATCACAGGACAAAGAGGTCGTGCACGGCGGCCATCAGCAGCAGGAACCCGATCACCGCCAGGAAGATCATCAACGGCGGTTGGGAGAGCGCGTAGAGACATCCGCGCGGCTCGTCGGCCGACTGGGGCTGGGGGGTCGGTGCGGGGACCTGGCCCCGTGAGGTATCGAGCATCTCGGGGTGATGATGACGCAGTGCGGCCGCCCGCAATCGCTCAACACGCCCCCCGATGCGGGGAGTTCATCACAACCGTGGCCTCCGCGCGGTCCGGGTCGGACTCCGCGCCGGCCGCCGGCGCCGTGCCTTCCCGGCCAGGCGCCGCGATTCTCGGTCAGATACCGTGCTTCTCGGTCAGATGCCGTGCTTCTTCAAGATCGCCTCGATGTCGCTGAAGTCGTCGCCCGACCCCGCCGACTGCGACGTCGGCTTCGGCTTCGCCTTGGAGCGCGGCTGAGGCTGGGCGGCAGGGGCGCCGGCCGCCTGCCCGAGGGAGGGCACGGACGCCGCCGGGGCCACCGCTTCGCGCTGCGCCGCCTGGGCTGCCTTGCGCTCCTTGCGGCTTCCGACGCCGCTGCGGCGCTCGACGGCCCTGGTCGTCATGAACAGCAGCCACGCCCCGCCGAGCAGACCGAAGCCGACCCAGGCGGTGGGGCTGAAGGCCGTGTCGACCGCCCACTCGACCGCGCCGGTCAGGACCAGGCCGAGCGGGATCAGGGAGTAGGCGGTGATCCGGGCAGCGGCGAGGAAACGCTTGCGGTACGCCGTGATGGCGGCGATGCCCAGGCCCGCCGCGGACACCGCGGAGCAAATGGTCTCGGCAATCATCCGGTCCTCCAGGCTTCGGCGGGCATGCACGGGTATGCCCTTCCATCGTGCACCGTCCCCCGCGATCGGGGCCACGGGCCGAGAGGACTTCAGGGAGATCTCCGGGGCCGCCTCCTCCCCAGGTCCCGGTCGGACCGGGCAGCCGGGCCGGTCGGGCGGGGGCAGGTCCCGGTCGGGCCGGGCAGCCGGGCCGGTCGGGCGGGGGCCCGTCCCGGCTGGGGCGGGCGGGCGCGGGCTGGTCCCGGTTGGGGCGGGCGGGCGCGGGCTGGGAGACTGAACCCCATGAGCGACTCCACCACCCCCCGCCCCGTCGTCCTGGACGTCTGGTGCGAGCTCCAGTGCTCCGACTGCCGCGGCGCCCTCGCCGATCTGCGCGCCCTGCGCGAGCGCTACGGCGACCGGCTGGAGCTGCGGCTGCGGCACTTCCCGCTCGAGAAGCACAAGCACGCCTTCGCCGCCGCCCAGGCCGCGGAGGAGGCCGCCGAGCAGGGCACGACATGGCCCTACGTCGAGGCGGTGCTGGAGCGCGTCGAGGAGCTGGACCGCCGGGGCGAGCCCTTCCTGCTGGACGTCGCGCGTGAACTGGGCCTGGACGCCGACGAGTTCGACACCGCGCTGATCGATGGCCGGCACATCCTGATCGTCGACGCCGACCAGGCCGAGGGCAAGGCGATCGGCGTCACCGGCACCCCGACGTATGTCATCGGCGGCGAGCGGCTGGACGGCGGCAAGAGCCAGGACGGGCTGCGCGCCCGCGTCGAGGAGATCGCCGACCGCCTGCTCGCCGAAGCCTGAGCCGAGTCCGGGCGCGAGACCGGGCCCGCGTCCGAGTCCGGGTCAGGCCCCGAGTCCGGGTCCGCGTCGGGCGCCCGACCCTGTCGCGCGCCCGCGTCAGAGCAGCGGCTTGAAGAGGTTGAACGCGGTCGTCTCGTAGCCGAGCGACTCGTACAGGCCAAGCGCCGGAGTGTTGCCCGCGAAGACGTGCAGTCCGATCCGGCGCATCCCGGCGCCAGTCGCGACCCGCTCGGCGAGCAGCATCAGGGAGCGCCCGTGGCCCTGGCCGCGGCGGCCCTCGACGACCTCGACGTCGTACACGAACGCCCCCCGCTCCTGGAAGCGCGGCTCACGGGGCCCGACCCACACATGCCCGACGGTCTCGCCGTCGTGGACGAGGACATGGATGAACACGCCGGGGGTGGCGAGGCCCTCGGGCAGGTTCTCGCGGTGGTCGGCCTCGGACTTGGCGAGCGCCTCCTCGCGCGGCACGCCGCGGGAGATCCACTCCTGGGCGTAGGCGTCCACCGCCTGGGCGAGCCACGGCCCGTACTCCGCCTCCGTCATGGGGCGGCCCACGACATGGGCGGGCAGCTCGGGCGGCTGCTCGGGAAGGGCCTTGGTCATGCTGCGGCCGCGCTCGGTGTAGCCGAGGGCGGTCGCCAGCCGCTGCGCGGCGGTGGCGTCGGGGGCTATGGAGGTCAGCACCTGGGTGCAGCCCCAGCCGCGCAGCACCTCTTCCGCGGCGAGCGCCGCGACGGTGCCGCGCCCGCGCCGCCGGTCCGGCCGGTCGATGCGCAGCATGCGGATCGCGCCCGCCTTGGGGCCGAGGGTGGGGTGGGTGGAGAGCTCGGTCCTGCCGACGGGACGGCCGTTGACGCAGACCTCGTACGAGCGGGACTGCACGCCGCGCTCGTCGCGCTGGAGCGGCCCGGTCGGCCGCAGGGTGGTGGTCATCAGATGAGTTCTACCTGCCCTGCGGCCCGACGACACCCGGATTTACCCGGCCTTCGGATCCCAGTCCGCCGCCGCGCGCTCCTCGAAGATCCGCATCGCCTTGGCGGTGACGGGTCCGGGCGCGCCCGGCAGCTCCCGGCCGTCGATCCTTCCGACGGCCTGGACGTCGCGGAGCGTGGAGGTCAGGAAGACCTCGTCGGCTCGCTCCAGCGCGTCGAAGGGCAGGTCGGTCTCCTTGGCGCCGGTCCACTGCGCGGTCAGCGCGCGGGTGATGCCGGCGAGGCAGCCGGAGGAGACGGGCGGGGTGTGCAGCTCGCCGTCGAGGACGACGAAGACGTTGGAGCCGGTGCCCTCGCAGAGCCGGCCCACGGTGTTGGCGAAGAGGGCTTCGGTCGCGCCGTGCTCGCCGGCCTTGGCGAGCGCGACGACGTTCTCCGCGTACGACGTGGTCTTCAGGCCGGTCAGCGCGCCGCGTTCGTTGCGCGTCCAGGGGACGGTGATCACGGAGGTGACGTCGGGCCTGCGCGTGGTCTCGCCGAGCGCGACCACGAGGGTCGGGCCCTGGTCGCCGCGGTCGGAGCCGAGCGGCGAGAGGCCGCCGGTGTAGGTGATGCGCAGCCGGCCGAGCTTTACGGGGTTGGCGTCCATGACGGCGGCGCAGGCGCGGCGGACCTCGTCCTCGTCCGGCTCGGGCAGTCCGAGGCCGAGCGCGGAGCGGCGCAGCCGCTCGAGGTGGAGGGTGAGCGCGAAAGACTGCCCGTGGACGGTCTTGACGGTCTCGAAGACGCCGTCCCCCACGGTCAGGCCGTGGTCGAGGACGGAGATCCGCGCCTCGTCGGCCTGGTGGAGTCCGCCGTTGACCCAGAGCTTCATCTAGCTGGTCCTTCCGCTCGCCTCGTACGCGCCCGACGCTACCGCGAGCAGGCGTGCCGCCTTCAGCTCGGTCTCCTCCCACTCGCGCTCGGGGTCGGAGCCCCAGGTGATCCCGGCGCCGGTGCCGAACCGCAGCTCGGGGCCGGCCCCCTGGGAGCGGTCGATCCAGAAGGTGCGTATGCCGACGGCCAGCTCGCCCGTGCCCCGGTCGGCGTCGACCCAGCCGACGCCTCCGCAGTACGGGCCTCGGGGGGCGGGCTCCAGCGCGTCGATGATCTTCAGCGCGCTGGACTTGGGCGCTCCGGTGACCGAGCCAGGCGGGAAGGTGGCCGCGAGCAGCTCCTGCCACCCGGCCTTGGGCCCCAGCTCGCCGCGGACGGTGGAGACGAGGTGCACGAGGCCGGGATGGGGCTCCACGGCGCACAGGGCGGGGACGCTCACGGTCCCGGTGGCGCAGACCCGCCCGAGGTCGTTGCGGACCAGGTCCACGATCATCACGTTCTCCGCGTGGTCCTTCTCCAGGAGGTCCTCGGCGGTGCGTCCGGTGCCCTTGATCGGCCCTGACTCGACGGTGCGGCCGTCTCGGCGCAGATAGAGCTCGGGCGATGCGGTGGCGATCTCCACGCCGTGCGAGGGCAGCCGGATCGTTCCTGCGTACGGGGCGGGGTTGCCGCGCGCCAGCAGCGCGGTCAGGGCGTCGACGTCGGCGGCGTCCGGGTCGGGCAGCGGCGCGGAGAGGACACGGCAGAGGTTGGCCTGATAGACGTCGCCGGCCGCGATGTGCTCGCGGATGCGGCGTACGCCCGCGGTGTAGGCGGCGCGGTCCAGCGAGGAGGTCCAGTCCCCGGCGGCGGGGCCGACCCAGCGCCCGGGCCCGGGCAGGGGCTCCGGCTCGGTGCGGACGTCGGCGAAGCGCGCGCAGGTCAGACGGCCCTCGAAGTCCGCGGCGACGGCCCAGAAGCCGGCGGAGTCCAGCGCCTCGGGATCGCTGGTGACGTCGCGGAGGTCGGTGGCGACAAGGCGCCCGAAGCGGGCCATAGGAGCAAGGTCATGCACGTCTGTGAGTCTATGGCGGGCGCGGATGAGCTGCTGCGGCGCGAACACACCTCAGCACGCTGCGGAAACGCGTTTTTGTGCTGGCCCGGGAATCCGCTAGAGTTCAACACGTCGCCGGGACGCGCAAGCGGGCCGGAACCGACAAGCGGACGTGGCTCAGTTGGTAGAGCATCACCTTGCCAAGGTGAGGGTCGCGAGTTCGAATCTCGTCGTCCGCTCGAAGTGGGGGATCATTCCCGAAACCCCTGCACTCCTGGTGGAGTGGCCGAGAGGCGAGGCAACGGCCTGCAAAGCCGTCTACACGGGTTCAAATCCCGTCTCCACCTCCAAGGACGATTGGCTCAGCGGGAGAGCGCTTCCCTGACACGGAAGAGGTCACTGGTTCAATCCCAGTATCGTCCACTGATCCGCAAGGGTCCCCGCGCGATTAGCTCAGCGGGAGAGCGCTTCCCTGACACGGAAGAGGTCACTGGTTCAATCCCAGTATCGCGCACGCAGTACGCACAAAACGCAGGTTGACCTGCGCGATTAGCTCAGCGGGAGAGCGCTTCCCTGACACGGAAGAGGTCACTGGTTCAATCCCAGTATCGCGCACTGTCCGAAGCCCCCGGCCGTCTCGACGGCCGGGGGCTTCGTCGTGCTACTCCCAGTCGGCATGCCGGCATGCCGATCTGTCGGGAGGAGCGAAGGACCGACGGAACCTCGTCGACCGTATGCAATGCCGCGCCACGCTGCCCGGCGCCTGTCCGGTGCCTAAAGCGGGGCGAGCCCTCCCGGGTGCCTATAGAGGCGCGGAGCTGCCCGGCCTCTCTAGCGGGGCGGGGGCGGGCCAGTGGCGGCGGAGCGGGCCCGGAGGGGGTGAGTCCGGGACCGCGTCCGCGCTCGATCGCCGCGGGGAGGCTCAGGAGGAGAAGAGCATCCGGCCGAAGCCCTTCTGGCGGTAGTGGCCGCCATGGCCGCCGTGGTGGCCGCCGTGGTGCTGCGGCGCGCCCCAGGCGGGGGCGGGAGCCGCGGGGTAGGCCTGCGGCGCCGGAGGCGCGGGCGGGGCCTGCTGAGACCACTGGGACTCCAGGCGGGTCAGGGACTCCAGCTCGCCATAGTCGAGGAATATCCCCCGACAGCCGCTGCACTGCTCGATCTGGACGCCATTGCGGTTGTACGTGTGCATCGGTGCGTGGCACTTGGGACACTGCATGCTCAGGTCAGCTCCTCGCCGATCGGTCGACGTCGCCGGGATGCATGCCCGGCGACGAGGAGTTCAGCCTACGACGAGGGCTCGAACTCCAACTCGGGCGGGAGCGCCGCAATTCGGGCACAGGCGTCGATCATGATCTGTTCCACCTCGTCGAGATCCCGCCTCTCGGCCGCCGACTTGGCGAGGGCGAGGGCGGCGGTCTGGACGGTCAGAGCGCGGGCGGGCACGTCGAGTTGGCGCCAGGGGTCGGCCGCGGAGGCGACGGCGGGGCCCTGGGCGGCCGTGTACGCCCCCAGGAATCGCTGCCAGACCTCCGGGGGCAGCAGGCCCGCGGCGTACCAGGCGGCGGGGCGCGCCAGGTCCCAGGCCGGGTCGCCGAGGCCGAGGTCGTCGACGTCGATGAGCAGCCACCGGCCGGCGGGGGCGGGGTGGCGGACGAGCTGGCCGAGGTGGAGGTCGCCGTGGCACAGGGTCTCGGCGGCGGGGGCGGGCGCCTCGTCGCGGGCCCACGCGGGGAGGCCGTGCCAGGCCCGCTCGACGGTCGCGACGGCCGGGCGCCCTACCGCGGCTGCCCGCATCCTCGCGACGGCCAGGGCGGCCTTGGCGGGGCCGCGCATCGGCGGGAGGGGGCCGGGGAGTTCGGCGGGCTCGACGCGATGCAGCCGGGCCAGGAGCTCGCCGGCCTCCTCCCAGGGTGCGGCGTCGGGGTCCGCGGGGTCGACGGGAGCGCCGTAGGGCCAGACGCTGACGGGCCGGCCGTGGGCGCCGAGCGGGGCGGCCGGGTCGAGCGGGAGCGGGGGCAGCAGGACTCCGGCGAGCCGGGGGTGCGCGGCGACGGAGAGACGGGCGGCGAGGGCGGCGGCGTCGGTGTCCGGTGCGTGCGCCTTGGCGACGACGCCTCCGGTGCGCACGACGGTCCCGTCCTGCCGGTCGGCGAGCACGACGGGCCGCTCGCAGACGCATGGCTCGCGGGCATGCTCCAGGCTGTGGGCGAGGTCGCCCAGCACGCGTACGACGGAGTCGGCCATGCTCCCTCCCCCTCGTCTGCGGTGCGCTGCGTCTGCGGTGCGCTGCCGCGAGGGAGCCTACGCGCAGGGGTACGGGTGCGGCGGGCCCGCCCCTGGCGGCGACCGAGGGCTCCGACCGGCCCCGGCGGCGAGCACTGTGCCGGCGGGCGCGGGAGGACGGCCGTATCAGCCGGGGCAGCGGCACCGACGCCCACGCGGACGCCGCACACGTACACCCCGCGCAGGCGGACGCCGGACCGGGCGCGAGCACCCCGTGCGGGCGCCGGCCACCGTCACGGCGGCCGTACGGAGGAAGCTCACGAACACCCCGCGCGCGGACGCCGGACCAGAACCCGGGCACGGGCACCCCACCCACGCCGACGCCGCACACGAACGCACGCCGGCGCCGCACCCCAACCCCACACGAATCGCCTCCCGGCGGCCCGCAGAAAGCGCGATGGCCGGTCAGCTCCCCAGCTGACCGGCCAAACGCTGTCGTCCGCCGCACCCCCGTCCCCACGGGGTTGATTGGCCGGATGTCCCCGACCCGGACCGCTCTTCCGGGTCCGGGGCGCCGCTCAGCGCCCCAGCATCACGCCCACGGACGACGCCTGTGTCACCACTGCCTCCCAGCCGCCGAAGACGACGACGAGCAGTGCTGCCAGGGGAAGCACCATGGCGGTCGCCACCAGCGGGTGGCGTTGACCCGAGGCGCGGCCGCCGAACGCGGCAAGAGCCTTGCGTTCCCGCACGCGGATCATCGCCCGCGAAGCCGTGTCCGCCATGGTCCCTCTCCCTGTCGTCATTAGCAGCGGCGGGTGTCTGACCTCGGGGGACGAGTGCTGCACCCGCCGCTTGACTTCAACATTAGGGAGGCGACGAGGTCACGGCGTCATGCCCGCGTACCGATTGACGGGCCTCCAGGAGGATGAGTCCCCTGCCCACGGCGTACTCCCCTGGGTGGAGACGCAGCCCTAGGCCTTGGGGTCTTCCCGGAGGGGACCCTCCGAGGCCTCCTCCCGGGGCACCGGCTGCTCGACCAGAGCCAGCACCCTGGTGGCCATGAATCGGGCCGTCCGCACAGGTGTCCCATTGCGGGTGACTTCGCTCACTTCCACCACCCCTCTGCGGACCGCCGTCTCGACCCTGCGGCCCGCCCGGCTTGCCACTACTTCATAGGTACGAGTGGTGTCTCCCGCGTCCACCACTATCTCCACGCGGTCGCCCTTCATCGATCCAATCCCCCTTCTGCGACTGACCTTTGAGATCTCGCACGCGTCAGGAGCCATGCATCCCCGGGCTCCTGACTACTCTTCAAGTCTCCCACCCGGCACTGACAATCGATCGGGCTGCGAGGGCGCGGCCTATGAGCACACCGGGGCAGGGATACGTAAGCTGTGCCACGTCAAACAGCGACCGGGCAGCGGGGATGGACATGGCGATGATGCGGCTCCGGCGCGAGGACCCGCGTGTCGTCGGCTCGTTCAGACTCCACCGGCGGCTCGGCGCGGGCGGTATGGGCGTCGTCTATCTGGGCTCCGACCGGCGCGGCCAGCGCGTTGCGCTGAAGGTGATCCGGCCGGATCTGGCGGAGGACCAGGAGTTCAGGTCGCGCTTCGCGCGCGAGGTGTCCGCCGCACGGCGTATCCGCGGCGGCTGCACAGCCCGGCTGGTGGCCGCGGACCTGGAGGCGGACCGTCCGTGGTTCGCCACGCAGTACGTCCCCGGCCCGTCTCTCCACGACAAGGTCAACGAGGACGGCCCGCTGCTCGCCGCCGAGGTCGCGGCGGTCGGCGCGGCCCTTTCGGAGGGCCTGGTCGCGGTGCACGAGGCCGGAGTCGTCCACCGGGACCTCAAGCCGTCGAACATCCTGCTGTCCCCCAAGGGCCCCCGGATCATCGACTTCGGCATCGCCTGGGCCACCGGGGCGTCCACGCTCACCCACGTCGGCACGGCAGTGGGCTCCCCCGGCTTCCTCGCGCCCGAGCAGGTCCGCGGCGCGGCGGTCACCCCGGCCACCGACGTCTTCGCGCTGGGCGCCACGCTCGCGTACGCGGCCACGGCCGACTCGCCCTTCGGGCACGGCAGTTCCGAGGTCATGCTCTACCGGGTGGTGCACGAGGAGCCGCAGCTCTATGGCGTGCCGGACGCGCTGGCTCCGCTCGTACAGGCGTGTCTGGCCAAGGACCCCGAGGAGCGGCCCAGCACGCTCCAGCTGTCGATGCGGCTGAAGGAGATCGCGGCCAGGGAGGCGCAGGGGCTCTCCGAGGCCCGCCCGCCGGCCCAGCGCGAGCGGATCGAGCAGGACAGGCCGACCTCCCGCTACACCGAGCGGTCGCAGCGCACCGAGCGCATGGAGCGGGGCACGGGCGGCGGCTCCGCGCCGCGCCCGCAGTCGCCGCGCACCGGCGGCGGCCGCCCTCAGCCGTCGCGCGGCGGCTCGCGCACGAACGGCTCGCGCACCAACGGCGCCCGGACCAACGGCTCGCGCACGAACAGCCGCCCGGGCGGCAGGCCCGGCGGCCGTATGCCCGCCAACCCGCGGCTGCTGCGCCAGCGCATCATCGTCTTCTTCGTGGTGACGCTGATCGTGGCGCTGGGGATCGCCGCCGCGCAGCAGCTATAGAGCCGCGAGCGCTATAGAGCGCCGCGTACGCCGGCGGGCCCGCTCAGCCGCCGGCGCCGCCGAGGAGACCGGTCAGGACTCGCAGCCCGCCCGCGCCTGCCAGTCAGGACTCGGGGCGGCCCGTCGCCACCGCGTAGAACGCGACCGCCGCCGCCGCGCCCACGTTGAGCGAGTCCACGCCGTGCGCCATGGGGATGCGCACCCATTCGTCCGCGGCGACCAGGGCCTGCCGGGAGAGTCCGTCGCCCTCCGCGCCGAGCATCAGCGCGACGCGCTCCAGCCGGTGCGGGGCGGCCTCGTCGATGGCGGACGCCTTCTCGTCCGGGGTGAGGGCCAGCAGCTTGAAGCCCGCTTCCCGTACCGACTCCAGCCCCCTGGGCCAGGTCTCGAGGCGGGCGTACGGCACGGAGAAGACCGCCCCCATGGAGACCTTCACAGAACGGCGGTACAGAGGGTCCGCGCAGTCCGGGGAGAGCAGCACGGCGTCCATGCCGAGCGCGGCGGCGCTGCGGAAGATCGCGCCGATGTTGGTGTGGTCGTTGACCGACTCCATGACGACCACCCTGCGGGCGCTCTGGAGCAGGCCGTCGGCCGTGGGCAGCGGCTTGCGCTGCATGGAGGCGAGCGCGCCGCGGTGCACGTGGTAGCCGGTGACCCGCTCGGCGAGCTCGGGGCTGACCGCGTACACGGGCGCGGGAAGCTCGTCGATGACGTCGCGCATCACATCGACCCACTTCGCCGAGAGCAGCATCGACCGCATCTCGTAACCGGCGTCCTTGGCCCGTCTGATGACCTTCTCGCCCTCGGCGATGAACAGGCCCTCGGCGGGCTCGCGCTTACGGCGCAGCTCGACGTCGGTCAGTCCGGTGTAGTCGCGCAGACGCGGGTCGTCGGGGTCCTCGACAGTGATGAGATCAGCCACAGGGTGATACTGCCTTCTTCGGGGTGTGGCGCCAACGGCTCGGAGGGCGCCGGGGAGCAGCGCCCCCGCTACGGCACGGTGTTCGGCCACGGCGTCGGGCACGTCGGGGCTCGGCGTTCGGGGCACAGCCGAGGCCGTGCCGGGGGCGGGACGGCTCGTACGGCTACTTCCGCAGGCTCGCGCCGACCGCCACCACGTCGCCGATCACGATCACGGCCGGCGGCCGCACCTCCTCGGCCCGGACCCGCTCGGCGACCGTCGCCAAGGTGGCGTCGACGCGGCGCTGCGCGGCCGTCGTGCCCTCCTGGACCAGCGCGACCGGGGTGTCGGGGGCCTTGCCGTGGGCGACCAGGGCCTGGGCGATGGCGCCGATCTTGTCGACGCCCATCAGGATCACCAGGGTGCCCGTCAGCCGCGCGAGGGACTCCCAGTCGACCAGCGAGCGGGGGTCGTCGGGGGCGACGTGGCCGCTGACGACGGTGAACTCGTGCGCCACCCCGCGGTGGGTGACGGGGATGCCCACGGCCCCGGGGACGGAGATCGAGCTGGAGATGCCCGGCACGACCGTGCAGGCGATGCCCGCCTCGGCGAGAGCCTGGGCCTCCTCCAGGCCGCGGCCGAAGACGAAGGGGTCGCCGCCCTTGAGGCGGACGACGGCCTTGCCGGCCTTCGCGTGCTCGATCAGCGCGTTGTTGATGGCCTCCTGGGCCATGAACCGGCCGTACGGGATCTTCGCGGCGTCGATCACCTCGACGTGCGGCGGCAGTTCGTCGAGCAGGTCGCGCGGGCCGAGGCGGTCCGCGATGACGACGTCGGCCTCGGCGAGGAGGCGCCGGCCGCGCACGGTGATCAGGTCCGGGTCGCCGGGACCGCCGCCGACGAGGGCGACGCTGGGGCCGTCGGCGCGGCTGCGGTGGTGGGGCGCGGCGAGGGTCCCGTCGCGCAGTCCCTCGACGATGGCGTCGCGTACGGCGGCGGAGCGGCGGGGGTCCTTGCCCGTGAGCACGGCGACGGTCACGCCCTCGGAGCGCCCGGTGGCCGGGGTCCATGCGGTCGCGGCGCTCGCGTCGTCGGAGCGGACGCACCAGGTGCGGTTGCGCTCGGCCTCGGCGGACGCGGCGTTGTTGGCGTCGGCGTCGGAGGTCGCGATGAGCGCGTACCAGGTGTCGGCGAGGTCTCCGTCGGCGTACCGGCGCTTGACCCAGCTGATCTCGCCCGCTTCGGCCATGGCCTCCACGGAGGGGGTCGCGGACGGGGAGACCAGGGTGATGTCGGCGCCGGCGGCGATGAGCGCGGGGAGCCGGCGCTGGGCGACCTGGCCACCGCCGAGGACGACGACGCGCCGGCCGCCGAGACGGAGTCCGACGGGGTAGGCGGGGTGCTCGGCGTGCTCAGCTGGCTCGGCCATGAGGGTACGGCTCCTCGTACGGGACGTGCGGGACGTGCGGGTGGGGAGCCGCTGCGGCGGTGAAGCGGCTGGTGAGAGCTGTTTTGCGACCAGAGTACGGCCCCGGGGCAGCGTACGGCCCAGGGGCCAGGCCGACTATGGGTCCCGTCACTGAGCCGGGGGCTTGCCGGCGCCGGCGTGCGGACTGCCGCAGCCGAGGGCCGTCCCCGGGGTTGTGCGCGCCCTCCCGCGGAGCCGTCCCCGGCCCGGCGAGCGGTCGCCCCACAACCCCAGGGGGCTACTTCCGCGTCACTTCTCCGTCACGCCCGCCGAGTCGAACGTCGCCACCTCGTGCATCGCACGGGCCGCGCTCTGGACCACCGGGAGCGCCAGCAGCGCGCCGGTGCCCTCGCCGAGGCGCAGGTCGAGGTCGACGAGCGGACGCAGACCCAGCTTGTTCAGGGCGGCCACATGGCCGGGCTCCGCGCTGCGGTGGCCGGCGATGCAGGCAGCGAGCGCCTCGGGGGCGACCGCGCGGGCGACCAGCGCGGCCGCGCCCGCCGAGACGCCGTCGAGCACCACCGGCGTACGCAGCGAGGCGCCGCCGAGGATGAAGCCGACCAGCGCGGCGTGCTCCAGGCCGCCGACCGCCGACAGCACGCCGATCGGGTCCGCCGGGTCCGGCGCGTGCAGTTCCAGCGCACGGCGGACCACATCGACCTTGCGGGCGTGCATCTCGTCGTTGATGCCGGTGCCGCGGCCGGTGATCTCGCTCGGGTCGATGCCTGTGTAGACGGAGATCAGCGCGGCGGAGACGGTCGTGTTGGCGATGCCCATCTCGCCGGTGAGCAGCGCCTTGTTGCCCGCCGCGACCAGGTCGCGGGCCGTCTCGATGCCGACCTCGACGGCCGCGAGGACGTCCTCGCGGCTGAGCGCGGGGCCGGTCGTGAAGTCGGACGTGCCCGGGCGGACCTTGCGCGGCAGCAGGCCGGGGGTCGCGGGCAGGTCGGACGCCACGCCGACGTCGATGACGCAGACCTCGGCGCCGACCTGGTTGGCGAAGGCGTTGCAGACCGCGCCGCCGCCGAGGAAGTTGGCGACCATCTGGGCCGTCACCTCCTGCGGCCAGGCGGTGACGCCCTGGGCGTGCACTCCGTGGTCGCCTGCGAAGATCGCGACGGCCGCGGGCTCCGGGATCGGCGGCGGGCACATCCGGGACAGACCGCTCAGCTGCGCGGAGATGATCTCCAGCATGCCGAGCGCGCCGGCCGGCTTGGTCATCCGCTTCTGCCGCTCCCACGCCTCGCCGAGCGCCTTGGCGTCCAGCGGGCGGATGTTGGAGACGGTCTCCTGGAGCAGGTCGTGCGGCTCCTCGCCGGGCAGGGCGCGGCGGCCGTACGTCTCCTCGTGGACGACCCACGACAGCGGGCGGCGCTTGGACCAGCCCGCCTGCATCAGCTCGGGCTCCTCGGGGAACTCGTCGACGTAGCCCACGCAGAGGTAGGCGACGACCTCGAGGTGCTCGGGCAGGCCGAGGGCGCGCACCATCTCGCGCTCGTCGAAGAAGCTGACCCACCCGACGCCGAGGCCCTCGGCGCGCGCGGCGAGCCAGAGGTTCTCGACGGCGAGGGCCGAGGAGTACGGGGCCATCTGCGGCTGGGTGTGGCGGCCGAGGGTGTGGCGGCCGCCGCGGGTCGGGTCGGCGGTGACGACGATGTTCACCGGGGTGTCGAGGATGGCCTCGATCTTCAGTTCCTTGAACTGCTTCGCGCGGCCCTTCGGCAGCGACTTGGCGTACGCCTCACGCTGGCGCTGCGCCAGCTCGTGCATCGTCCGCCGGGTCTCGGCGGAGCGGATGACGACGAAGTCCCAGGGCTGCGAGTGGCCGACGCTGGGCGCGGTGTGCGCGGCCTCCAGGACGCGGAGCAGGACCTCGTGCGGGATCGGGTCGGAGCGGAAGCCGTTGCGGATGTCCCGGCGTTCGCGCATGACGCGCAGGACGGCCTCGCGCTCGGCGTCGGCGTAGCCGGGCGCGGGCGCGCTCTCGGCGGCGACGGGCTCGGGCGCGACGGGCTCGGGCTGCTGCTCGGCCTCGGGCTGGGTCTCTGCCTGGGGCTGGGTCTCTGCCTCCGGCTCCGGCTCGGGCTGGGGGTCCGTCTGGGGCTCGGGCTCGGCGACGAGCTCGGGCTCGGGGGCCTGGACGGCCTCGGGGGCGGGGACCGCTGCGGGCTCAGGGACCTGCACGGCTTCAGGTGCCGGGACCACTGCGGGCTCGGTGACCTGGACGGCCTCGGGGGCGGGAGCCTCGACGACCTCGGGTGCGGGCGCCTCCACGGCCTCGGGCGCGGGCTGCCCGGCGTCGACCGCCTCGGCGACCTCGACGGGCTCCGGGACGTTCGCTGCCTCGGCGGCGACGGGTTCCACCGGCTCGGCCTCCTCACGCGGCGCGGGGATGACGGCCTCGGCCGCCTGGGGCTCCGGCTCGACGACCTGCGCCGGCTCGGGCGCGGGCTCGGGCTCTGCGGCGGCCTGAGCGGGTACCGTGGCCTGCTCCGGCGCCACGGCCTGCTCGGCCTCGGCGACCGGCAGGGGCTCGGCGACCGGCTCGGGCGCGGCCTCGGGGGCCTGCTCCGGAACGATGACGGCGACCGGCGTCGGGGCCAGGTTGGGCGCGGTCGGCACGGACCCTTCGACGGGCACGAACTCCCCCGTCGGAGCGGGCGCCGGGGCCTGCTCCAGAGCATGATCCGCGACCGGCTCGGGCTGAGGCACGGGCATGGGCGCCGCAGCGGCCTGAACGGCGACGGGCGCAGCCTCCGGCTCCGCCACGACGGGCGCGGGTTCGGGCGCCGGTACGGCCGCGGCGACCTGGGCCGCCTCGGGCGCCTCCGCGACGAGCGGCGCCTCCTCCGCGACGACCGGCTCCGGGGCGACCGACTCCGGGACAGCCGTTTCCACAACGGCCGCCTCCGGGACGACCGTTTCTGCTGGGGCCTGAGGCGTTACGTGTGACTGCTGAGGCTGAGGGTCCCAGGGAGCCCCGGCCTGCGGCGGAATCTCGCCCAGCTGCGGTCCCGGCAGCACCGTCGCCGGCTCGTCGCGCGGGATGTCGAGGTACTCCAGGCCGGTGGTGGCCGGCCCCGCGTGCCGTACGGGAACGGCGGCAGGGGCGCCCGCCGGGCCGCGGTCGGCCAGGGAGCGCACGACTCCGCCGGAGGAGGAGTCGGGAACCGGCGGGCCCATGTGCAGGGGGCGTCGCGCGGGCGGCGGCGTCGGCGTGGCCGAGGCGGGCGGGATGCGTACGCCGCTGAGGTCGACCGAGCCGGAGTCACGGCCCCCGGCCTCGTGCGCACCGGTCTCGTGCACCGCTGCCTGGACGGCCGACGCCTGAAGGGCGGCCGCCTGTGCGGCGTCCTGCTCCGCGAACGCGGAGTCGGCGGCCTGGTCCACCACGAAGGCGGGCGCGACCTGCTCGGCCAGCGGCGCGGGCGCGGGGGCGGCCGCGTAGTCCAGCGCGCTGAACTGGGGGGCGGGGAATTCCTGAGCGGTGAACTCCGGCGCGGGGAAGTCCTGGGCGGGGAACGCGGCGGCCTGGAATTCGGGCGCGGGGAACGCGGGCGTCGCCTCCGGGCCCAGGGGCGTCTGCAGCGGTGCGGAAGCGCTCCTGTGGTGCTCGGAGACCAACTGCTCGGCGACCTGGTGCTCGACGACGGGCGCCGCCTGGGGCACGGCGCCCTGAGCGGGCGCGCCCGGGTGCTGCTCGTGGACGGGCAGGGCCGCGGAGGTAAGCGGCTGCGCGGGGCCGGGCTGCGGGTCGCTCCACGCGCCCTGTGCACTCGGCATCAGCAGCAGATCGTCTTCCTCGGGAGCGTTCTCGGAGGCGTCGAGGTAGGTGTACGCGCCCGCAGCGGGGATGCCCGGCTGCTCCACCATGCCTGCGTCCTCCGGCAGCCCCTCGCCCGGGATCTGGCCGGTGTCAGTCATGCGTACCCCTCGCCCATTGGTTGTGCTCCTTCGCCCGATTTCCGGGGCGCTCGAACACAGCGCACCCGACGCCCGTAAACAAGAACGAGCGTGTGCGCCGCACGGCACGATGCCCCACGGACATCAAGCATTGTCGCGGTCGCGCGCCGCCGCGGCAGAGAGATCCGCCGCGGTCCGCTGTGGGCTGCGCCACGTCGCGCGTCCCCCCGGTTCCGAGGTACCACAGACGGGGGCCAAAGCGGCCCCTTTTCCAGACATTGACGAACGAAGCGACGAACGACCGGCAGCGGTACAACGATCGGCCAGCCTACCTCGCGCCGTGCGGCAGCGGGTCAGGGGGCGCGGTCGGGCTGCTGCCCTGAGACCAGGAACACGACGGAGCGCTCACGCTCCGCCCAAGCCGCCGTGTCGAGCTCCACGGACTGCAGGAGAGCGCACTCCACGGCGTATCCGCCGGCCGCGAGCGCGGCGCCGATCGCCTCGGCCTCGTCGCGGGTCGAGGCATGGGTCACGATGCGCTCGGGCCGGCGGTCGGCGCAGGCGGTCACGACGGGTACTCCCCCGCCCCCGATGCGTACGACGTCCGGCTCGGGCAGCCGCTCCAGCACATGGGGCGC
Source organism: Streptomyces sp. NPDC051907 (assembly GCF_040681075.1). Classification (NCBI taxonomy): domain Bacteria; kingdom Bacillati; phylum Actinomycetota; class Actinomycetes; order Kitasatosporales; family Streptomycetaceae; genus Streptomyces; species Streptomyces sp. NPDC051907. The sequence continues at coordinate 19,707 of NZ_JBFAYB010000111.1, forward strand.
GCGGCCGTGCACGACCTGGAGGCGTACGCCGGAGCGGCGGGCGGCGGTCTCGGCGCGGGCGCACGCCGCCGCGTCGGCGTCGACGGCGATCACGGCGGCCCCGAAGCGGGCGGCCTCGGCGGCGAGGGCCCCGCCTCCGGTTCCGATGTCCCAGACCAGGTCGCCGATACGGGGGCCGAGGCGGGCCAGCTGGGCGGCGCGCAGCTGCACCGACTCCCCTTCGCCGAGTCCCTGCGGCGGTACTTCTCCATAGGACTCCGCGGGCAGGGCCCAGCCGCGGGCCTGCGCGGGGTAGCCCGGGTCGTGGGCGGCGATCCAGCCTCCCCCGTGGTTCGCGCCGCCGGGGGCGCCCGCGGCGCCGGCGCCGCCGATGACGATGACGACGTTGGGGTCCCGCCAGGCGTGGTCCGCGGCCTTGTCGGAGGTCAGTACGGTGACCTGCTCGCGCTCGGTGCCCAGCTCCTCGCAGATCACGAAGGTGCGGTGGACGCCTTCGAGCAGCAGGGCGAGCTCGGCGGGGCCGGCGCCCGGGGAGGTGAGGACGGCGACCTTGGCGTGCGCCCGGCAGACGTTGACGGCGCGGCGCAGGGTGCGGCGGTGGGCGACCACGATCTGGGCGTCGTCCCAGGGCATCCCGGCCCGGGCGAAGGCGGTGGCCACCGAGGAGACCGCGGGCACGACCTCGACCTCCAGGCCGTGCTCCGGCGCGCGCAGGGTGCGTACGACTCCGAAGAAGCCGGGGTCTCCGTCGGCGAGGACGACGGCGCTGCCGCGGTGCCCGGCGATCCGGCGGGCGGCCAGGTCGACGCTGCCCAGGCGGATGCGCTCGGCGCCGGGCGGCACCTCGGGCAGCGCGAGGTGGTGCGCCGCGCCCGCCACCAGGGTGGCTGCGGCGAGGGCGGACCTGGCGGCAGCGGTCAGGGGCGAGCCGTCCCAGCCGATCACCGTGACCCGGTCGGCCATCGTCGTCAGTCTCCTGGAGTCGTCGCAGGTCGGGGCTGCCCGCGGGGGCGGGCATGGCGAGAGTACCTGGAGCGGGCGCGGGCCGGATCCGCCCGGTACCGCCTCCCGGCGCCGGGCTCGGCCCCCCGGGCCCGCTCCGGCTGGGCGGGGCCCGCGAGCGGAGCGCTCAGTTCCCCCTCGGCGCCCGCCAGGGAGGAGCGCCCGGTTCCGGCGGCTTCCGGCGGGGAGGAGTGCTCGGCTCCGGCAGCCCCTGGCCGCTCCTGGCCGCTCCCGGCGGCTCCCGGCTGCTCCCGTCAGGGAGAAGCGCTCAGTTCCAGTCGGGGAAGGAGGCGTATCCGGCGTCCGCCAGCTGGTCGGCGACGCCGTCGAGGTCCTCGGGCAGCAGGCTCCACACGATCAGATCGGTGCGGATGTCCGTCCAGCCGCCGTCCTCGGTCCGGGTCCGCGCTATCCAGGCGTTGCGCAGCACGCCCTCGCTGATGCACCCCATCTTCTGGGCTACCTGCTGGGCGGCCGTGTTGTCGGCGGCCGTGCGCATCTCCAGGCGCTCGAACTTCTGGACCCTGAACAGCCACTGGGCCACGGCCAGCACGGACTCGGTGGCGTAGCCCTCGCCGCGGGCCCAGGGAGCGGTGACGTAGGCGACCTCGGTGGACAGGGTGCGCCAGTTGGTGTTGCTCAGATGCACCGCGCCGACGAGTCGCTGGGTGAGGAACTCGGTGACGGCCAGCACGATGCCGCGGCCCCTGGTGCGCTCTGCAGGAGCGATCCTGCGGACCCATTCCTCGGCGTCCGCCACGGTGTACGGGTGCGGCGCGGAGGTCCAGGCGATCACCGGCTCGTCGTTCATCATCTCGGTGTGCGCCGGGATGTCGGCGTGCTCGAAGGGGCGCAGCACCAACCGCTCCGTGCTGATGGACACGTCCGGAAAGGTGGTAGTCATGCGCAGCTCCATGCCGAAGACCAACGTCAGGGTCGTAGCCGTAAAGGCACAGCATGCAACATCGAGTGCCGGCTGTGCATGGCCGGGTGGCGGTACGACCAGGCCCCGCGCACCCTGGTCGGTGCGCGGGGCCTGAGTCAAGTGTTCTGCCGGGGGCCTTACTTGGCCGTGGGGCCGAAGGCCGGGACGATGGAGCCGGCGTACTTGTCCTCGATGAACTTCTTCACCTCGGGGGAGTTGAGCAGCTTCGCGAGCTTCTCCACACGGGCGTCCTTCTCGTTGCCCTCCTTGACGGCGAGGAAGTTGGCGTAGGGGTTGCCCTCAGCCTTCTCCAGCGCCAGGGAGTCCTTGGCGGGCTCGAGGTCGGCCTCGATGGCGTAGTTGCCGTTGATGACCGCGGCGTCGACGTCGCCCAGGGCGCGCGGCAGCGTGGCGGCCTCGATCTCCTTGAACTTCAGGCCCTTGGCGTCCTCGATGTCCGAGAGCTTGGCGCCGGAGCCCGCGCCGTCCTTGAGGGTGATCAGGCCGTTGTCGGCGAGCAGCTTGAGCGCGCGGCCCTCGTTGGTGGTGTCGTTGGGGACGGCGACCGTCTGGCCGGACGTGATGTCCGAGAGGGCCTTGGCCTTCTTGGAGTAGAGGCCCAGGGGCTCCAGGTGGACGTTGACGACCGGGACGATGGTGGTCTTGTTCTTCTTGTTGAAGTCGTCCAGGTACGGCTTGTGCTGGAAGAAGTTGGCGTCGACCTGACCCTGCTGGGTGGCGGTGTTCGGCAGGACGTAGTCCGTGAACTCCCTCACCTCGAGCTTGAGTCCGGCCTTCTGCGCCAGGTTGTCCTTGACGTACGCGAGGATGTCGGCGTGCGGCGTCGGGGACGCGGCGACGACGAGCGCCTTGTTCGGGTCGGCCTTGGCGCCGGACTCGGCCTTGGCGGCCGGGTCGGAGGCGGTGCCGCAGGCGGTGAGGCCGAGGGAGAGGGCCAGGGCAGCGGCGGCGGCCGCGGTGAGCTTGATGTTCTTACGCACGAAGAGTGCCTCTTTCTGGTGGAGCGGAACTGCGCCCGGACAAGGAGTGCGGGCTTTCTTGGGTGGGTGTGGGGGGTGTGGGGGTCAGGAGGCGGTGCGGCCGCGGCGCGCCAGGAGCCGTACGACGCCGTCGCCGACGAGCTGCACGACCGTCACGATCGCGATCAGGATGACGACCGTGATGAGCATGAACTGGGTCTCGAAGCGCTGGAATCCGTAGGTCACGGCCTTCGATCCGAGCCCCTCGCCGCCGACCGCGCCGGCCATCGCCGAGTAGCCGACGAGCACGATCACGGTGGTGGTGACAGCGGAGACGATCGAGGGCAGGGCCTGCGGCAGCAGCACCTTGCGGACGATCGTCGGGATCGAGCCGCCCATGGACTGGACGGCTTCGACCAGTCCGTGGTCGACCTCGCGGATCGCCGTCTCGACGAGCCGGGCGAAGAAGGGGATCGCGCCGACGGCGAGCGGCACGATCATGGCGCTGGGGCCGATGAAGGTGCCGACGACCAGGGTGGTGAAGGGGATCAGCGCGATCAGCAGGATGATGAACGGCAGCGAGCGGCCGATGTTCACGATCACGCCGACGACCTTGTTCACCGGGACGTTCTGCAGCAGTCCGCCCTTGTCGGTGAGGACGAGCAGCACGCCGAGCGGGAGTCCGCCGGCGACGGTGACGAGGGTGGACCAGAGCACCATGTAGAGGGTGTCGATCGTGCCCTGGCTGAGCAGGGGCTCCATCTCCGTCCAGGTCACTTGGCACCTTCCTTCACCAGCGCGTCGCCCTGCGCGGGCACGGCGGCGGCCGGCTCGGCGGGGGCGGCGGCCTCAGCAACATCGTCCAGGTCGACGACGTCGACCTGGAGGCCCTTCTCGCGCAGGAAGCCGACCGGCACGACGTTCTCCTCGTACCGGCCCGGGAGCTCGATGCGCATCCGGCCGATCTGCCGGCCGGCGACGGTGTCCATGGCCGCGCCGAGGATCGAGATGTCGATGTTGTACGTCCGCGAGAGCTGGGAGATCACCGGCTGGGTGGCGGCCTCCCCGTGGAAGGTCACGTCGATGACCGTGCTCTCGGGGCCCGAGGCCTCGCCGCCCACCGGGAACAGCTCGTGGGCCAGCTCGGAGCCGGGGGTCGCGAGCAGTTCGCTCACCGTTCCGGATTCGATGATCTTCCCCTTCTTCATCAGGGCCGCCGAGTCGCAGACTGTCTTGACGACGTCCATCTCGTGCGTGATGAGCAGCACGGTCAGTCCGAGCTGCTGGTTGAGGTCGCGCAGCAGCTGGAGGATGGAGCGGGTGGTCTCCGGGTCGAGTGCGCTGGTCGCCTCGTCGGAGAGCAGCACCTTCGGGTCTCCGGCGAGTGCACGGGCGATGCCCACGCGCTGCTTCTGGCCGCCGGAGAGCTGTGCGGGGTAGGCCTTCGCCTTGTCGGCGAGGCCCACCAGGTCGAGGAGCTCCAGCGCCTTGCGGGAGCGCTCGGCGCCCGAGATCCCGAGGATCTCCAGGGGCAGTTCGACGTTGTCCTTGACGGTGCGCGAGGACAGCAGGTTGAAGTGCTGGAAGACCATGCCGATACGGCTGCGCGCCTGGCGGAGCTCCTTGGAGGCGCGGCGGCCGCGGCCGGCCAGCGCGGTGAGGTCCTGGCCGTCGACGGTCACGGTGCCGGAGGTGGGGCGCTCCAGGAGGTTCACGCAGCGGATGAGCGAGGACTTTCCGGCGCCGCTCTGGCCGATGACGCCGAAGACCTCGCCTTCGCGGACGTGCAGGTCGACGCCGTCGAGGGCGGCGACCTCACGGCCTCGCGACTGATGGGACCGGTAGATCTTCGTAAGGCCCGTAGTGGTGATCACAGGGTTTCCGTCACTGTCGAGTGCGCGGCGCGGTGTCCGCCGGGCACGGGGCATTCGGGTTCCGACGCGCGCACGGCTGAGCGGCTGGTGGCCGGGGGCGACGCGTACGCGGGGGCAGGCTCGGGTCCGAGGCGTTCCAGGTGGATGCTCGGATCCGGCGCGGCTGTCGGTCTCGCTTCGGGGGCGCGAGTCTCAGGCAGGGGCCCTCAGAAGGCGCACATTCGACACATACAACGAGCACCGGGCGTCGTGATCGCCTCGGTCGCAAGGGTGCGGCTGCTCGTCGTGGTCATGGCGGCAAGTAAAGCAGAGACATGGACGAGACGATCGACGCTGTCCGTATAGCGGACAGCATCGACACAGTATGTGGACAGCTCAGTCGGCCGCGACGATCTCCACGCCGTCGTGCACGGCCTGCGCGGACACGGCCGAGAGGTCCTTGACGACCACGTCGGCGACGAGCTCGGCGGCCTCGTGCGTTGTGGCCAAGGCCACGGTCCGCATGCCCGCCGCGCGCCCCGCGGTCAGGCCGGCCGGGGCGTCCTCGAAGACGACGCAGCGCGCCGGGTCCACGCCGAGCCGGGCGGCGCCCAGCAGATAGGGCTCCGGGTGGGGCTTGCCCTGGGTGATGTCGTCGGCGGCGATCAGCGTCTTGGGCCGGATGCCGACCTCCTCGAGGCGGGCCTCGGCGAGCCGGCGCGTGGCGGAGGTCACCACGGCCCAGCTGTCGGCGGGCAGCCTCTCGAGCAGTTCGGCGGTCCCGGGGAGCAGCACCACTCCCCCGGCGACGTCCTCGACCTCGAGCTGCTCGATACGGGCGACCGCCTCGGGCACCACGTCGGCGGGCAGCAGGTCGGCGGCTATCTCCACGGCGGGACGGCCGTGCAGCTCGATACGGGCGAAGTCCTCGGCCGTGATGCCGTACTCCTGGGCCCAGCGGGTCCAGCAGCGGTTCACCGACTCCAGGGAGGAGACGAGGGTTCCGTCGTTGTCGAAGAGCAGGGCCTGGGCGTGGATCATCATGGTGGTCGAGCCTACGGGGCGCCCCGGCCGGCGAGACGCCCCGGCCCACGGGGCGCCCAGGCCGGCGGGGCTGCCCCGGCGCATGAGTGCCCCGGCTCATGGCGCCCAGGCCCGCGCGCATCGGGCCGTTTGGCCCGTAATACTCTCGGAGCCATGCTTGTCGCCCTGACGGTCGCGGTCGCCGTGACCGCGCTCGCCCTCGCCGCCTGGTGCGGCTTCGCGTTCTCCCGTGACCAGCCGACGAAGGACTGGCACTTCATCGGCATGGCGATCGTGTCGGTGCTGGCGCTGGCGCAGCTCGTCCTCGGGATCGTGCAGCTGGCGCGGGGCGAGAAGGCGCACGAGGGCGCCGCGATCTTCTTGGCGTACCTCATCGGCTCGGCCGCGGCCGTCCCCGCCGCCGGCTTCCTGTCGCTGGCCGAGCGGACCCGCTGGGGCTCGGCGACCGTCGCGGCCGGCGCGGTGGTCCTCGCGGTGCTGGAAGTGCGGCTCTACGACATCTGGGGAGGCTGACGATGGCCGAGTCCACCGCGGAGGAGAGCGGCGCGCGGGAGCGGACGGCGCGGGGGCGGACCAAGCTGGTCCAGGGCCCGGGCCTGCTGCTGGTGTGGCTGTACGGAGTGATGTCCGTCGGCGCGGTCTCCCGCTCGGTCTACCAGATCCTCACCGACTACGGCTCCGCGCCGCTGGCCCACACGCTCTCGGCGGTGGCCGCCGTGGTGTACGCGTTCATCACGTACACGCTGGTGCGCGGCGGGGAGACGGCCCGCAAGGCGGCGCTGGTGTGCTGCGCCGCCGAGCTGGCGGGCGTGCTGATCGTGGGGACGTGGACGGTGCTCGAGCCGTCGGCCTTCCCCGACTCGACGGTCTGGTCGGAGTACGGGATGGGCTATGTCTTCATCCCGGTGCTGCTGCCGGTCACCGGGATGCTCTGGCTGCGCGGCTCCCGGCAGACGCAGCCGCAGGCGTAAGCCGAGAGACCAGAAGAGAGCGGCGTGGGGGGGGGGGGGGGGGGGCGCCCGCCCCCCCCCCCCCCCAAGGCCAGCC
>NZ_JBFAYB010000112.1:0-25709 GCF_040681075.1 Streptomyces sp. NPDC051907
GCCCGCCCCGGACCGCGCGGCGGCGCGCGCGGCGAGCGGCCGCGAGACGTCGGACGCGCGCCCGCGCCGGGAGGCGACCCGTGCCCCGACCAGCTGGGGAGCCGCGCGCTCCAGCGCCGCCACAGCAGCCGGCCGCCGCCTCGCCCTGCCGACCGCCGCCCTGCACACCGCCGTCCTGCTCGCCGCCGCCGCTGCCGGCTGCGCGGCGGCCGCCCTCTGGCTGCCCGAGGCCCGCGCCGCCGTGAGCGTCCTCGCCTGCACGGCCGCACTGCTGACCCTCGCCCGTACGGCGACCCCTGCCCGTTCGTCTTCCTGAAGGAGCCCGCACATGTCACGCGTACGACTGGCCGCACGAGCGCTGCGGCTCGCGCTCAACAAGGCGCATGCCGACCCCACAGCGGACTACGACGCCGCCAGCGGGGACTACGACGCCTTCTTCAGCCCCGTGATGGGCAGGCACTCCATCGCGGCGCTCGACGCGGTCCCCGTCGCCCCCGGCGACACGGTCGTCGAACTGGCCTGCGGCACAGGCCATCTGACCGAGGAGATCGTGCGCAGGCTGAACGGCCGCGGCGCGGTGCACGCCGTCGACAAGTCGCCCGGGATGCTCCGCGTCGCCAAGGAGAAGGTGCTGCCCCATGCGTCCGCCGCGCTGCACATCGAGCTGTCCGAGGGCGACATGGACGCGTTCGTACAGGCACAGCCCTCCGCCAGCGCCGACCTCGTCGTCGTCGGCTGGGCCATCTGCTACACCAAGCCGACCCGCCTGCTCGCCGAGATCGAGCGCGTCCTGCGTCCCGGCGGCCGCGTGGTCGTCATCGAGACCCGCGCGGACGCCCACCGCGCCCTCACCGAAAGCCTCGAGCGGATCTTCGCCGACGACCCGTCCCTGCTGACCGGGCTGATCCGGGTCACGCTCCCCAAGGACGCGGCGACGGTGGCGCGCTGGTTCGTCAAGGCGGGCCTCGCCGTCGACGTGCAGCGCGAGGGCGCGCAGACCATCCCCGCCCACACGCCCGAGGACGCCGTCGAATGGGTCCAGCGCTCCGGCGCCGCGGCCGGCTTCAAGACCGCGGTGGACAGCGCCCGCGAGCAACTGGTGCTGGACCGCATCGCCGCCGGGCTCGGCGAGATCCTCGCCCAGCAGGGCGTCCTCGACATCCAGCACACCTTCGTGGTCGTCGCCGGCACGAAGCCCGTCAACAGCACGGCCAGCACGGCCGTCCGCCGCCGGTCCGGGGACGAGGAGGCCTCGGTCGTATGACGAACCCGACCAAGGAGGGCCTCCCGCTCGCCCCGGTCCCGGGGACGGGCGACGCGGGACCGCCCGGCCCCGCCCAGGGCGCCGTCCAGCGGGCCCTGCACAGATTCGCCGAGCGCCTCGCCTCCCGCCCCAAGACGGTGATCGCGGCGTGGGCGGTCGTGATCGCGCTCTGCACGCCCTTCGCCCTCCAGTTGACCGACGTCCTCACCGACCAGGGCGCGTCCAAGGTCGTGCCCGGCACCAGCAGCGCCCGCGCCGAGGACCTCACCGCCCGCGCCTTCCCGCACCGCTCGCAGCGCGAGGTCGTCCTCGTCGTCGAGGGCGAGCGCCTCGACACCCCGCAGGCCCGGCGGTTCCTCGCCGAGCTGGACGGCGCTCTCGCCTCGATGCGGCGCAAGGGCGAGGTGGAGCGCTCCTCCTCGGCCTTCACCCTCTACCGGGACGCGACCGAGCAGTTCCTCGCCGACGTCCGCACCCGGGCGCAGGGCCAACAGGGCGTGGGAAAGGAGACGTTCGTCGACCGGGAGAGGGCGGCCGGCCGGATACTCGCCCCGCTCGCCGGCCCCGCCGAGGAGGCCGTCGCCGCGACGGACGCCGCGCAGCTCTCCCGTATCGCCGGAGCGTTCGCGGCCGCCGCCGACTGGCGCGACTTCCCGCTGGACGTGCCCGAGGAGGCCGTGGGGCGGCTGCTCGCCGAGGACGGCACGGCCGCCCTCGCCTCCGTCAGCTACACCTCGAAGACGGGCGACGACCCGGACGTGGAGGGCCTGCGCGAGAGAGCCGACGCCCTCCGCGAGACGACCGGCCTCACCGCGGACGTCCACGTCACCGGCGAGCTCGCGCTCATCCACGACACCTACGAGAAGGCCGAGTCGGACAACGCCCTGATGGAGTCGGTGGCGTACGTCGTCATCTTCGTCGTCCTGCTGCTGTTCTTCCGGGCCGTCGTCCCCGCCGTGCTCACCCTCGTCGTCATCGGGCTCGCGATGAACGTCAGCCAGGCGGCCCTGTACCTGCTCGGCAAAGAGGTGACGCTCACTCAGTTCACCGTCACCATCATGACGTTCGTGATGCTGGGCGCGGGCGTCGACTACAGCATGCTGCTCTCCTCCCGCTACCGGCAGGAACGCCTGGCCGGCCGGCCCCCGCGCGAGGCCGCCGTCCACGCAACCGTCCACGCGGGCGAGTCGATGCTGCTGGCCGCCGTCGCCGTCGCGCTCGCCTTCGGCGCGACGCTGCTCTCCCCGGTCGACTGGATCCCGCCCCTCGGCTACGGCGGGCTCATCGGCATCCCCATCGTGCTGGCAGCCGCCCTCACCCTCACCCCCTGCCTGCTGGTCCTGCTCGGCGACCGCTTCTTCGCGCTGGGCCGCTTGCCGCTGTCCGATCTGGAGCACTCCGGCGCCGTGGGCCGGCATCTGCGGCGCACCGCCGAGTTCGCGCGCCGCCGCAAGACCGCGATCGTCCTGGTGTTCCTGGCGGCGACCGTGCCGTTCGCCCTGATCGCGGCCGACAGCCGCTCGACCGCCGACCCGGTCGCGCTGAGCCCGGCCACCGACTCCCGGGCCGGCTTCGAGGCCGTCGCCGACCGCTGGGGCGACGCCGCCGTGCTCCCCACCGTCGTCGTCGGCGCCGCCGCCCCGGGGACGGTCGACCAGGGCGCCCTCACCGCGCGGGGACAGCAGGAGGTGTCCCGGCTCACCGAACAGCTCGCCGCCGTCGACGGCGTCGCCTCCGTCGACTCCGCCACCCACCCCTTCGGCAGCCGCTGGACCGACGCCGAGGTCGCCGCCATGCCCCAGGGCCTGCGCGAGGACTACGTCTCCCGCGACGGCGCCCTGCGCTTCGTCGTGGCGCTCGAGGACGACCCGTACTCGCCCCAGGCCGCGGCCGCGGTGCAGCGCCTGGAGAAGGCAGCCGCGGCGGCGCGCGGCACGGTCGGCGAGCTCGACGTCGGCGGCGCGACCCAGGTCGACCGCCAGTACGGCGCCGCCCTGCGCAGCAGCTTCTGGCAGATGGTGGTCCTCGTCAGCATCGGCGTCTTCGTGATGCTGGTGGTCGCGCTGCGCTCGCTGCTCGTGCCGATCCGCCTGATCGCCACGATCATGCTGAGCAACGTCTGGGCGATCGGCCTCACCGTGCTGATCTTCCATCACTGGCGCGGCGAGGCGATCATCGACGATCTGCCCATCTTCCTCACCGTGCTGATGATGGGCCTCGGCATGGACTACGAGATCTTCCTGGTCACCCGCGTACGCGACCTGGCGCGCAGCGGTCTGTCCCAGGAGGAGGCCACGCTCCAGGCCGTCGTGGACACCGGCCGGGTGATCAACGCCGCCGGTCTGGTCATGGCCGGCAGCCTCGGCACGATGGCCCTGTCGTCCACCCTGATGCTCCAGGAGTACGGCGCCGGGCTCGGCCTCGCCGTGCTGCTCGACGCCACCTTGATCCGCATGCTCTTCGTGCCCGCGACCCTGCTGCTCTTCCGCAAGTACAACTGGTGGATGCCCAGCTTCGGCCGGTCCCGCGGCCGCGCGCGGCAGCCGAAGCCGGTGTGACGCGCCATGGCCGCGCCTCGACACCGCGCACCGGCCCGCCCCGGCCTGCTGACCGGACCCGCCGGACCGCTCGCCCGGCTCCGCCGCCGGCACGCCGCCGCCCCGCTCGCCACCGCCGCCGCGCTCTTCGGGGTGCTCGCGGCGGTGCGGGTGGCCGGGGCGTTCGCCTTCCCGCTGATGGTCCTCTCGGTCGCGCTGAGCGCCGGAGTGCTGCTCGCGCTGAGCCGCGAGGAGTGGCCGGCGGCCGGGCTGCGCGGGTTCGCCCCGCTCCCGGCCGCCGCCGGCGCCGCGCTCGTGGCGGTGGTCTACGCCCAGACGTACCTCGCCACCCAGGCCGCCTTCGGCGACGGCGACGACAACTGGACCGTATGGGTCCCCCGGCTCTTCGAGGACCTCGTGCCGGGAGCCCCGCTCGTGGGCCTCGCGGCGATGCTGCTCTGCCTGGGCGTCCTGGTCCCCCTCGTCGAAGAGGTCTGCTACCGCGGCGTCCTGTACCGCGCCGTGGAGGAACGGCGCGGCGCCTACCCCGCGATCGTCGTCACCGCGCTCGCCTGGTCGCTCGTGCACCTGGGCGACTACGGCCTCAACCCGCTCAACCTCAAGGTGATCTGCGGAGTGCTGCCCTCCGTCTTCCTGATGGGCCTCGCCCTCGGCGTCTGCCGGGCGATCACCGGCTCCGCCCTCGCCTGCGCCGTCGCCCAGGGCGTCTGCAACCTCCTGCTCCTCGCCGCCGTCACCGGCCCGTTCTGACCGCTCACCACGATGGGACTGCCATGTCACGCCGACTGTTCACCTCGGAGTCCGTCACCGAAGGCCACCCCGACAAGATCGCCGACCAGATCAGCGACACCGTCCTCGACGCCCTCCTCGCCGACGACCCGCACGCCCGGGTCGCCGTGGAGACCCTGATCACCACCGGCCAGGTGCACATCGCCGGCGAGGTCTCCACCACCGCGTACGCCGACGTGGCGACGCTGGTCCGCGAGAAGATCCTCGCGATCGGCTACGACTCCTCCGCCAAGGGCTTCGACGGCGCGTCCTGCGGGGTGTCCGTCTCCATCGGCGTGCAGTCCCCGGACATCGCCCAGGGCGTCGAAGGCGGGGGAGCGGGCGACCAGGGCCTGATGTTCGGGTACGCCTGCGACGAGACCCCGGAGCTGATGCCGCTGCCGATCCACCTCGCCCACCGCTTCTCCCACCGCCTGGCCGAGGTCCGCCGCGACGGCGCCGTCCCCTATCTGCGCCCCGACGGCAAGACCCAGGTCACCGTCGAGTACCTGGGCCGCCGCCCGGTCCGCCTGGACACCGTCGTCGTCTCCTCCCAGCACGCGCCCGGCATCGACCTGGAGGCCCTGCTGACCCCCGACGTCCGCGCCCTCGTCGTCGAGCACGTCCTGGGCGAACTGGCCGACGAGGGAACCAAGCTGGACACCGAGGGCTACCGCCTGCTCGTCAACCCGACCGGCCGGTTCGAGACCGGCGGCCCGATGGGCGACGCGGGAGTCACCGGCCGCAAGATCATCGTCGACACGTACGGCGGGACGGCCCGCCACGGCGGCGGCGCGTTCTCCGGCAAGGACCCCTCCAAGGTGGACCGTTCGGCGGCCTACGCGATGCGCTGGGTCGCCAAGAACGTCGTCGCCGCCGGCCTCGCCCGCCGCTGCGAGGTCCAGATCGCGTACGCCATAGGCGTCGCCGAGCCCGTCGGCCTGTTCGTCGAGACCTTCGAGACGGCGGTCGTCGCCCAGTCCGTCATCGAGAACGCCGTCGCCGAGGTCTTCGACCTCCGCCCCGCCGCGATCATCCGCGACCTCGACCTGCGCCGCCCGATCTACGCCCAGACGGCGGCGTACGGCCACTTCGGCCGCGAGCTCCCCGACTTCGCCTGGGAGCGCACCGACCGCGTGGACGCCCTGCGCGCCGCCGCCGGGACGGCCTGACATGCGGATCGCCGTCACCGGCTCCATCGCCGTGGACCATCTGATGACCTTCCCCGGCCGCTTCGCCGACCAGCTGATCGCCGACCGCCTCAGCCACCTCTCGCTCTCCTTCCTCGCCGACGACCTGCGGATCCACGAGGGGGGCGTGGCCGCCAACATCGCCTATGGACTGGCCGTTCTCGGCCACCGGCCCGCCCTGGTGGGGGCCGCGGGCGCGGACTTCGCCGACTACGGCGCCCGGCTGCGAGCCGCCGGAGTCGACACCGCGTCCGTCCTGATCAGCCGCACCCGGCACACCGCGCGCTTCGTGTGCACCACGGACGCCGACCAGAACCAGATCGCCACGTTCTACGCCGGAGCGATGGCCGAGGCCCGGCAGATCGACCTCGCCCAGACGGCGCTGCGCACCGGAGGCCTCGACCTCGTCCTGATCGGCGCCGACGACCCCGAGGCGATGCTCCGGCACACCGACGTCTGCCGCGCCCTGGCCGTCCCCTTCGCCGCCGACCCCTCCCAGCAGCTCGCCCGCCTGGACCGCGCCCAGACCCGCCGCCTGGTCGACGGCGCACGCCTGCTGTTCGCCAACGCCTACGAATCGGCCCTGCTGCTCGAGCGCACGGGCTGGAGCGAGCAGGAGGTGCTGGCCAGGACCGGGACCTGGATCACGACGCTCGGCGCCGACGGCGTCCGTCTGACGAGCGCGGACGCCCCCGCGCTGCATGTGCCCGCGGCCCCCGCGCCCGACGTCGTCGACCCGACCGGCGCGGGCGACGCCTTCCGGGCGGGCTTCCTCGCGGGCGTCGCGCGCCGCTGGCCGCACGAGCGGGCGGCCCGCCTCGGCTGCGCGCTGGCCACGGCCGTCCTGGGGACGCACGGCGCCCAGGGATACACAAAGATCCCCACGGAACTCCGTGGGGATCTCGCTGGTGTCCGAGGGGGGACTTGAACCCCCACGCCCGATAAAGGGCACTAGCACCTCAAGCTAGCGCGTCTGCCATTCCGCCACCCGGACCAGGTGTCTGTCTCGCGGCGCTGGGCCGTTCCGACGTGGAAAACCATAGCAAACATTCGGCTGTGCTCGATCACGGCCCACTCCGGTGCGAGTGCCCCCGCGACGGCGCACTGTCGCCCTTGGGCAGCGGCGCGGGTCGCGGGAGGATGGGAGGGAACCACCAGCAGCGACAGCGGGAGGAATCAGCGTGAGCGAGTCGAGCACGACCAAGGCAGGCGTCTCGGGTGAGGACGAGGTCGTCGACCTCTGCCGCGAGCTGATCCGGATCGACACCAGCAACTACGGCGACCACTCCGGCCCGGGAGAGCGGGCGGCGGCGGAGTACGTCGCCGAGAAGCTCGCCGAGGTCGGGCTCGAGCCGCAGATCTTCGAGTCCCACAAGGGCCGCGCCTCCACCGTCGCGCGGATCCAGGGCGAGGACCCCTCCCGGCCGGCGCTGCTCATCCACGGCCACACCGACGTCGTGCCCGCCAACGCCGAGGACTGGACGCACCACCCCTTCTCCGGCGAGATCGCCGACGGCTGCGTCTGGGGGCGCGGCGCCGTCGACATGAAGGACATGGACGCGATGACGCTGGCGGTCGTACGGGACCGGCTGCGCAGCGGCCGCAGGCCCCCGCGGGACGTCGTCCTCGCCTTCCTCGCCGACGAGGAGGCCGGCGGCACGTACGGCGCGCGGCATCTGGTCGACAAGCACCCCGACCTCTTCGAGGGGGTCACCGAGGCGATCGGCGAGGTCGGCGGCTTCTCCTTCACCGTCAACGAGAACCTGCGCCTGTACCTCGTCGAGACGGCCCAGAAGGGCATGCACTGGATGCGGCTCACCGTCGAGGGCACCGCCGGGCACGGGTCGATGACCAACAAGGACAACGCGATCACCGAGCTCTGCGAGGCCGTGGGGCGGCTGGGCCGGCACACCTGGCCGGTCAGGGTCACCAAGACCGTGCGGTCCTTCCTGGACGAGCTGTCCGACGCCCTCGGCACCCCGCTGGACCCCGAGGACATGGACGCGACGCTCGCCAAGCTCGGCGGCATCGCCAAGATGGTCGGCGCGACCCTGCGCAACTCCGCCGCCCCCACCATGCTCGGCGCCGGCTACAAGGTGAACGTCATCCCCGGCCAGGCGACCGCCCATGTCGACGGGCGCTTCCTGCCCGGCTACGAGGAGGAGTTCCTGGCCGACCTCGACCGGCTGCTCGGCCCGCGCGTCAAGCGGGAGGACGTGCACGCCGACAAGGCGCTGGAGACCAGCTTCGACGGCAGCCTGGTGGACGCCATCCAGAGCGCGCTGCGGGCCGAGGACCCGATCGCGCGCGCCGTTCCGTACATGCTCTCCGGCGGCACCGACGCGAAGTCCTTCGACGACCTCGGCATCCGGTGCTTCGGATTCGCGCCGCTTCAGCTGCCGCCGGAGCTGGATTTCGCGGGCATGTTCCACGGCGTGGACGAGCGGGTGCCGGTGGACGGTCTGAAGTTCGGTGTGCGCGTGCTCGACCGATTCCTGGATCAGTGCTGATTGTGGGACACGTCGTTATCGGCGAAGAACTGATGAGACGAAACTCCAATAATCGCCAGCACGTACGCATCTGACTGAGAAGAGTGAAAGGGGCCGTACGCACGTAGCCCTGTTACCTCCTCCTCGTTACAGGTGGTGCGGTCCGCGGCTGGGATCGCATTGCCAACAAGGAGGAATAATGATCAAGAAGGTCGTCGCTGTCGCGGCTGCCACTGGCGGTCTGGTTCTCGCCGGAGCGGGCATGGCCATGGCTGACGCGGGTGCTCAGGGTGCTGCCGTGGGTTCCCCCGGCGTGCTCTCGGGCAACGTCATCCAGGCGCCCATCCACATTCCCGTGAACGTCTGCGGCAACACGGTCTCCGTGATCGGGCTGCTGAACCCCACCTTCGGCAACACCTGCATCAACGCGTGATCTTGTGAACTCGGCCCATCAGGGCCGGGAGTGAACCGGGCGGCTCCGGAGTGCGCGCCATGCACTCCGGAGCCGTCGGGCTTTCGCCCCCCGGGGCAGAGGTCCCGGGGACCGTACGGAAGTCAGAAGGCAGGGAACAACCTATGCGACAGGTCACCCGCAAGGGCCTGATCTCCATGGCGGCGGCCGCGGGCGGCGTAATCGCCCTCGGCGGCGGCTATGCGCACGCGGACGCCACGGCGAATGGGGGTGCGTCGAATTCGCCGGGCGTGCTGTCCGGGAATTCGGTGCAAGCCCCGGTGCACGTCCCGGTGAACGCGTGCGGGAACACCGTCAACGTCGTGGGAGCACTCAATCCCGCGGCGGGCAACAAGTGCGTCAACACATCCGCGTCCCACT
Source organism: Streptomyces sp. NPDC051907 (assembly GCF_040681075.1). NCBI lineage: Bacteria > Bacillati > Actinomycetota > Actinomycetes > Kitasatosporales > Streptomycetaceae > Streptomyces > Streptomyces sp. NPDC051907. Next base: position 9,102 of record NZ_JBFAYB010000112.1, read on the forward strand.
CCGGGTCCGGCCACGGCGGCGGATCCCACGCCGCGAGCGGCACGAGCAACTCTCCGGGCGTCGCCTCGGGCAACAACGTCCAGGCCCCGGTGCACGTCCCGGTGAACGCCTGCGGGAACACCGTCACCATCGGCGGCCTCGGCAACCCGGCCATGGGCAACTCGTGCGCCAACGACTCGGGCTCGCACGGCAACCCGGGGAATCCGGGGAATCCGGGCAACCCCGGGAACCCGGGCAACCCCGGCAATCCTGGCAACCCCGGAAACCCTGGGAACCCCGGCAACCCGGGTGAGCCTGGGAACCCGGGCAACCCGGGTGAGCCTGGGAACCCGGGCAACCCCGGTGAGCCCGGCAACCCCGGAAACCCGGGTGAGCCCGGAAACCCCGGCAATCCCGGTGAGCCGGGTCAGCCCGGGACGCCTGGGACCCCCGGATCGCCCGAGGAGCCTGGAACCCCGGACGAGCCGAACGGCCCCGACGCCCAGAACGTCGCCCAGCCCGGGGACGACGACGAGCTGGCGCAGACCGGCGCGGGCATGCTCGGCATGATGATCCCGGCCGGAGCGGGCCTGCTGCTCGGCGGCGGAATCCTCTACCGCCGCGCCCGCGCGTCCGCGTAGCCATAGGGCACGTTTCGGACAAATCTCAAGGAAGTGCGCAAAACCGAGCGGGCCCCGGCGTCGCGGGGCCCGCTCGGTCGTACTCGGCGGGCGCTCGGTCGCACCCGCTCGCACTCAGTGGATCACCAGGTGGCGCGTACCTGACGGATGATGCGCCGGCGCAGCCGCACCCTGCGGCTGCCGTCCCGGTGCAGGCTCAGTCGGTCCAACTCCCAGTGTCCGTACTCGGCATGGTCGGTCAGCAGACGGGTCGCTTCCTTGCGGGAGACCCCGCGCGGCACGTACACGTCGACAAATTCGTATTCCGGCATCGCATCTATTGTGCGGGCAGAGGCCAGGTACGGATAGCGTCTGCACTATGTCTGATGCTGCGCAGCCCACCGCTGCCGAGGTACGCGCCGCCGCCGAGGCGGTCAAAGCCGCTTTGGACCGTCACCTCGAGGCGGTCGAGAACCGCACGGGCGAGGACGACCCGGCCGTCTACGACGCGTTCAACGCCCTCGCCGCGGCGGCGGAGGCGTACGACGAGCGTCTCTACGACCGCTACGACGAGGTGACCCCCTTCGAGATCCCGGGCGCGGACGACTCCCTGCCCCCGTACGCAGGTCCGGAGCAGCCGAACGCGCTCAGTGTGCTGATCCGCCGGGACTACGCCGTGGTGGAGCCGCAGCGACTGCTCGCACAGGCACAGCGCATCGCCGACCTGGACCCCGACGAGGAGGACGGCCCGGACAGCACGTCGATCGTCGGCACCAGTGTGCACGCGGCGCTGGGCGTGCTCTTCGGCGAGTTCGAGCCGGACGAAATCGCCTCCCGGCACAAGGAGTTCGGGCTGGAGGAGGGCGACTCGACGCTCTGGGTGTCGGCGTCCGACGACCTGCCGGAGCCGGGCGAGTGGCTCAGCACGCCCTTCGACCAGGCGGACCCGCAGCGGGTCGTCTGCCGGTTCGACGTCAGCTCCGTCTTCGACGAGGACGAGCTGGGGGAGGACCTGGACGAACTGGACGAGGCGGGGACGTGAGGGCGTCCACGTCCGCCCCCGCCCCCTCCTCGTAGAGCGGGCTTCGTCACAGGGCTCGGTCATGGGCCCCGCCCCCGGACTCCGGTCCTCGAACGCCGGGCGGTTCCTCGAAGGCCGGGCGGCCGAAGCCGCCCGGCCCTGCTCGGCTCTCAGTCGCTGGGCGGGGTGGTCAGAAGGGACTCCAGGAGCGGGCGCAGGCGGGTGGTGCGCTGCTGCGCCGGGATGCCGGCCACCGCCTGCGGCAGGGCCTGGTCGGCGCCGTGCACGACGGACAGATGACGCTCGCCCCTGCTGAACGCGGTGTACACCCACGGCCGGCTCAGGCCCTGCGTCGCGTCGCCCGGCAGCACCACGACCGCGGCGGGCCACCGTGCGCCCGCCGCCTGGTGCGCGGTCAGCGCCCAGCCGTGCCGCACCGCGGACTCCACCCGCTCCTTCGGCACGACCACCCGCACGCCCTCGCACTCCAGATGCAGGCCCTCCGCGTCCGCCGAGACGACCGCGCCGGGCAGCGTACGGCCGGCAGCCGGGGTGTACGCGACCCGATCGCCGGGGTCGAAGCCGCCGAACCGGCCGGGACCGGGGTTCAGCCGCTGCTTGAGCGCGGAGTTGAGCACGCGGGCGCCCGCCTGGCCGCCATGGCCCACGGTGATCACCTGGGTCTGGTCGGCGGGGATCCCGATGGCGCGCGGCACCGAGTCGGCGACCAGCTGGACCGTACGGTGCACGGCCTCGCCGGCGTCGCGCACCGGGACGATGACGACTTCCCTGCCCGGCGCCGCCACCTGGTTCAGCTCGCCGATGCCGATGCCGGACACGAGCTCGCCGATCGGGCCGGGGTCCGGCGTACGCGAGGCGATCTGCGGGCACACTCGGGCGGCCAGCACATCCGCGAACACGCGGCCCGCTCCCGCCGAGCCGAGCACGCCCGGATCGCCGCTCAGCACCAGACGGCTGCCGTCCGGCATCGACTCGACCAGCATCGCCGCGGTCTCCACGTCCACCTGCGGCGCGTCCAGCACGACCAGGAGGTCGAGGGCGAACGCCCCGTCCTCGTCCCGGCCCGGCCCCTGCGCGCCGGAGAGCAGCCCGGCGACGGTGACGGCGTCGGACCCGAGGCGCCGACGGCCGTTCTCGCTGTGGACCGCGACGACGGCGCGCAGTCCGCGCTCGCGTACGGCATCGACGAGGGCCGCAGGCTCGGCGCGCGCGGCCTCGCCGCCGGTGTGGGCGACGAGCCCGTGCGCGCCGACGGCGCGCAGCAGCTCGGGACCGTCCCAGCTCTCCGCCGAAGCGGTCTTCACCAGCCTGGCCAGGCCGTCGGCGAGGCTCTCCTCGGCGAGGGCGTACCGGTCCAGGCCCAGCAGCACCGGCACCGGCGCGGAAGGCTCTTCGCGGTCCTCGGCCGCCCCGCTCTCCTCGCCTTCCTCGGCGTCGGCGCCGTCGGCCTCCTCCGGGCCGTCCTGGAACACGAGCACCACGGCGTCGGCGATGGCCTGCTGGAGCGCCTCGTCCGGGTCCGGCACGGAACGCTCGGCCAGCGCGGCGCGCACGGCCGAGGACTCCAGGGCGGTGTGCCCCTGGAGCGCGGCGCGCTCCAACTGCCAGGCGACCAGGGCTGCGGACCTGCGCTCGTCGCCCGGCCCGCACTCGGCGCCGAGCAGCGCGCGGGCGAAGCCGTCCGCCTGCTCCGGCCGGACGCCGGGCACGGACAGCAGCCGCCACGGGTCCTCGCGCAGCGCGTCCGCCGCGTGCTCGCCCAGCGCGTCCGCGACCTGTGCCGCCAGCGTCTCGGGGGCGCCGCCCTCGGCGAGCACGCCCCGTACGGCGGCGACGATCTCCGGCGCACGCGTCTCAGACGCCTGCGCCGGCGCCTGCGGCCGGGTGCGCGGAGCCTCCGCGACCGGCGCGGGCCTTCGGGGCGCGGGGGAGTCGAAGAACGCCGCGCCGGACTTCTCGCCGCTCTCGACGGCGCGCACGGCGGCCAGCAGATCGGCGGCGGTGCCGCTCAACTTGGTCCCGCTCTGGATGGGACCCTCTTTCTGGGCCTTCCGCTGCGCGATTCTCTCCTGGAGCTCGCGCTGGGCGGCCAGCTCGGCCTCGGTCTCCGACGGCGCGCCGCCGTCGCCGCCTTCGGAGCCCTCACCCGCCTCCACGGCCTCGACGGCGTCGGTTCCGACGGCACCTGGCTCGGCACCCGCCTCCACGGCCTCGATGACGACCTGCGCGTCGTCGCGCGGCCCGTCGTCGTCCGACCCAGCCTCGGCTCCCTCGGCGCCCGGCTCGGCACCCGACTCCGCCGCCTTGACGGCGTCCTGCCCGTCGCCGTCGACCGGCGCTTCACCGCCGTCCGGCCCAGCCTCGGCGTCGGCTCCCACGGCGCCCGGTTCGGCGCCTGCCTCCGCCTCCTCGGCGGTGGCGCTCCGCGCGGTCGGGTCGGGTGCGGCCGGTGTCTTCGAGGTGTGCGACGCGGACGCGTCGTCCTCGGCCGGGGCGTCTGGGGCCGTTCCCCGGGAAGGCACAGTCACAGGGTGCTCCAGTCCTGGTCGGGATAGCGGTGCACAGGCGCCGACACATCGTCGAGCGCCTGGCAGATCTCGTCAGGAAGACTAAGCGTCTCCACTGACAATGCGGCCGTGAGCTGCTGCGCGTTGCGCGCGCCGACGATGGGGGCCACCACGCCCGGCCGGTCGCGCACCCATGCCAGCGCCACCTCCAGCGGCGTCGTCGCCAGACCGTCGGCGGCGGTCCGCACCGCGTCGACGATGCGGCTCGCCGCCTCGTCGAGGTACGGCTCCACGAAGGGGGCCATCTGCTCGGAGGCGCCCCGCGAGTCCACCGGAGTCGCCTTCTGGTACTTCCCGGTGAGCACGCCACGGCCGAGCGGCGACGACGGCAGCAGCCCGACGCCCAAGTCGATCGCCGCCGGCAGCACCTCCCGCTCCACCCCGCGCTGCAGCAGGGAGTACTCCATCTGCGTGCTGGCCAGCCGCGTCCGTATCCCGGGCGAGGCCAGCTGCCAGGTCGCCGCCTTCGCCAGCTGCCAGCCGCAGAAGTTCGACACGCCCGCATAGCGCGCCCGACCGCTGCCGACGGCGATGTCCAGCGCCTGGAGCGTCTCGTCCAGCGGGGTCTCGAGGTCGAAGGCGTGGACCTGCCACAGGTCGACGTAGTCCGTGCCGAGCCGTTCCAGCGAGGCGTCCAGCGCGGCGAGCAGATGGCCGCGCGAGCCGTCGAAGCGCCGGTCCGGGTCGGGCACGCTGCCCGCCTTCGTGGCGATGACCAGATCGCGCCGCGGCACGAGTCGCTCGACGAGCTGCCCGAGGAGATACTCCGCATCCCCGCCGCCGTACACATCGGCCGTGTCGACGAGCGTCCCGCCCGCCTCCCAGAACGCCTTCAGCTGATCGGCGGCATCGTGCTCATCGGTGTCCCGGCCCCATGTCAGGGTGCCGAGCCCGATCCGGGACACGCGCAGGCCAGTACGGCCGAGATGCCTCTGCTCCATGGGCGCTGAGATTACTGGCCATGGGCCCACCCTGAGAGAGCCTGTGGACAACCCGACCCCTGACGGATCGCACGCATGCGCGCTAGAGTCCCCGGCACAGGGACGTTACTGATCAGTAAGAGGGAGCGGTTATGCGGCTCGGCATCAACCTCGGCTACTGGGGCGCGGGGATGGACGGCGACAATCTCGCCGTCGCCAAGGAGGCCGACAAGCTCGGCTACGACGTCTGCTGGGCCGCAGAGGCGTACGGCTCCGACGCCCCCACCGTGCTGACCTGGGTCGCCGCCCAGACCGAGCGGATCGACGTCGGCTCCGCGATCATGCAGATCCCGGCCCGTCAGCCCGCCATGACCGCGATGACGGCCGCCACCCTCGACTCCCTCTCCGGCGGCCGCTTCCGGCTCGGCCTCGGCGTCTCGGGCCCGCAGGTCTCCGAGGGCTGGTACGGCGTCACGTTCGACAAGCCGCTCTCCCGCACCCGGGAGTACGTCGAGATCGTCCGCAGGGCGATGACCCGCGAGCGCCTCTCCTTCGAGGGCGAGCACTGGACCCTCCCGCTCCCCGGCGGCCCCGGCAAGCCGATCAAGCTCACCATCCACCCGGAGCGCGAGCACATCCCGCTCTACATCGCGGCGATCGGCCCCAAGAACCTGGAGCAGACCGGCGAGATCGCCGACGGCGCGCTGCTGATCTTCCCCTCCGCCGAGCACCTCGAGGACACCGCCCTGCGCCACATCCGCGCGGGCCGCGAGAAGGCCGGCAAGACGATGGAGGGCTTCGACGTCTGTCCGACGCTGCCGCTGGCGATCGGCGACGACGTGACCGCGCTCGCCGACACCTTCCGTCCGTACACCGCGCTGTACGTCGGCGGCATGGGCAGCGCCAAGGCGAACTTCTACAACCAGCTCGCCCAGCGCATGGGATACGAGAAGGAAGCCGCCGAGATCCAGGAGAAGTACCTCTCCGGCGACAAGCAGGGCGCGGCCGCGGCCGTCCCGCACCAGCTGATCGACCAGACCGCGCTGCTCGGCACCGTGGAGCGGATCGCCGACCGGATGCAGGCGTACGCCACGGCCGGCGTCACCACTCTGACCCTCGCCCCGGCCGGCTTCACGCTCGACGAGCGCCTCGCCGCCCTGCGGGCGGGCACGGAGGCGATGGAGCGAGCCGGTCTGGCGTAACAGGGAAGTCTGCGGCCGTGGTGGGGGCTCGGGGGTCCACCCCGCCACGGCCGTCACGCAGAACAACGCGTGAGGACCCGTCCCGGTTACGCCTCCACGCCCGCCGCGTGTCGCCTCGCTTGTCCTCCGTTCGGCGGAGTTGTCCTACCTAGCTGTTGCTTTGCCTCCGAAACGGCATTTGACTCGTTCTTTGCGGATGTCTTCGTGGATGTCGTCCACGGATGTCTTCATGGAGGTGGCAGTGATGCTCTCGGCCCGCAGCATTTTCCAGGAGATCGTCGACAGCGACGAGGCCTTCCAGCTCTTCTGCTCCATCGCGGCCAGCGGCGAGGCCCAGGGCGGCTGGGAGAACGGCCGTATCGCCGCCCTCGTGCCCGACGGCATGCGCGACCTCGCACCGAAGATCACCCGCCACGGCGCCGACGAGGACAAGCACGGCCGGCTCTTCAACGCCCTGCTGAGGAAGCGTGAGCTGGATCCCGTCCCCGTACCGCCGGAGACCGACTACACCGCCCTGCTGGAGAAGCGGGGCATCGGCCTCGCCCACGACAAGCTCCGCCGCGACGAGCCCCTCACCGAGGAGGACGTCGTCGTCTACCTCTCGCACAGCAGGGTCACCGAGCAGCGGGCCGCCGACCAGATGGACATGCTGGTCAAGTACTTCGGCGACCATCCCGAGCTGGGCAGGGCGATCAAGATGATCTGCCAGGACGAGGACAACCATCTGGCGTACTGCCACGAGGAGTTGCTGCGCCTGGCCGCCCAGGGACACGGCCGCACGATCCACCGAGTGCTGCGCCAGAGCGCCCTCGCCGAGATCAAGGTCTACCGCGACGTCAGCCTCGCCGTGATGGGGCACATGGGCCGCCTGCTGCGCTGGCCCAAGGCCAAGTCCGCCGCGCTGAGCACGGGAATCCACGCCATGTACGCCTACGAGCGGATCGGCGGCTGGCACCGGATGGTCAGCCTGACGATGCCGGAGCGCCGAGGCGCGCTGGACGGGCCCGCCACGGCGGCGCCCGCGTTCTGAGAGCGGGCGGGCCGCGGATCCGACAGCCGCCGCCGACGGCCGTGGCCGCCGTAGTGAGCCGCTATAGCCAGCTGCGGCGCTTGAACGTCCGGTACAGCCCATAGACCGCGCCGACCATCAGCAGCAGCACCGCCGGATAGCCCCACCACTGCCGCAGCTCCGGCATGTGCTCGAAGTTCATGCCGTAGATCCCCGCGACCATCGTCGGGACCGCCGCCATGGCCGCCCACGCCGAGATCTTGCGCACATCGTCGTTCTGCCGCACGCCCACCTGCGCCAGATGGGCCGACAGGACGTCCGACAGCAGCCGGTCCAACCCCTCCACCTGCTCGTTCGCACGCATCAGATGATCGTTGACGTCCCGGAAGAACGGCTGCGCGTGCTCATGGACGAACGGCACGCCCGCGCTCGCGAGCCGGGCCATCGGGGCGGCCAGCGGCCCGGCGGCCCGGCGGAACTCCAGCACCTGCCGTTTGAAGGTGTAGATCCGCGCCGCGCTGTTGCGCGCGTCGCCCACGGGCGCGAAGACCTCGGTCTCCAGCTCCTGGAGGTCCACCTGGAGCTCGGCGGCCACCTCGATGTAGTGGTCGACCACCGCGTCGCTGACCGCGTACAGCACCGCCGTGGGGCCGTGCTTGAGAACCTCAGGCTCCGCCTCCAGCCGCACCCGCACCGCGTGCAGCGGCGAGCCCACCCCGTGCCGGACCGTCACCACGAACGAGTCGCCGATGAAGACCATCAGCTCGCCGGTCGTGACCGAGTCGCTCTCCGGCTCGTACACGACCGGCTTGAGGACGGCGAACAGCGAGTCGTCGTACACCTCCAGCTTGGGGCGCTGGTGCGCCTTGAGCGCGTCCTCCACCGCCAGCGGGTGCAGACCGAACTCCGCCGAGACATGGTCGAACTCCTTCTCCGTCGGCTCGTACAGGCCGATCCAGAGAAAAGCGTCACCCTCGGCGCGCGCCTCGGCCAGGGCGTCGGAGAAGTCGGCAGGGCCCTGGCTCCGGCGCCCGTGGCGGTAGATGGCGCAGTCCACGATCACGCGCGTATTCTTCCGCGCTCACGGCCCCGCCGCACCCCCGGGCGCACATCCGCCTAGGCTGATCGGCATGGCCACGCTGATCCTCGTACGTCACGGACGGTCCACCGCCAACACCGCGGGGGTGCTCGCCGGCTGGACGCCGGGCGTCCACCTCGACGAACGCGGCGCCGCGCAGGCGGCCGCGCTGCCGCAGCGGCTGGCGGGCGTGCCGCTCGCCGCCGCCGTCACCAGCCCGCTCGAACGGTGCCTGCAGACGCTGCGACCGCTGCTGGACGCCCGGCCGGGCCTCGCGCTGCACACCGAGGAGCGGATCGGCGAGTGCCACTACGGCGACTGGTCGGGCCGCAAGCTCGCCGAGCTCGCCGACGAGCCGCTGATGGAGGTCGTGCAGCACCATCCGTCCGCGGCGGCCTTCCCGGGCGGCGAGTCGATGCGGGCCATGCAGGCGCGGGCCGTGGAGGCCGTACGCGACTGGAACGCGCGGATCGAGTCGGAGCACGGCGAGGACGCCACCTATGTGATGTGCTCGCACGGCGACATCATCAAGTCCGTGGTGGCGGACGCGCTGGGCATGCATCTCGACGTCTTCCAGAGGATCCATGTGGAGCCCTGTTCCGTCACCGCGATCCGCTATACCCGAACCCGTCCCTTCCTGCTGCGCCTCGGCGACACCGGCGACTTCGGCTCGCTCGTGCCGCGCGGCAACGCGGGCGAGGGAGGGGCCGACAGCGGGGACGCGGTCGTGGGAGGCGGCGCGGGCGCACCGTGATCGCTTCCCGCAGTAGGGTGGACGGGCCGAAAACCCGTATGTCCGCTCGATAACCGTCTTCAGCAGTCCGCCAGCGTTTCCGCCGGCAGCCAGCCGGCAGTTCTCAGCAGGATCCGTTCTCGGCAGCTGTCAGCACTCGCGCTACAGCTCCACCGTCCGCAAACCGTCTTCAGCAGTCGACGTCGACGATCTCAAGATCTCAAGGGAGACAGCACGTGTCCCGTCAGGTGTTCCTCTACGATCCGCCGGACCGCTTTGTGGCCGGCACGGTCGGGCTGCCTGGACGCCGTACGTTCTTCCTGCAGGCTTCAGCCGCAGGGCGCGTCACCAGTGTCGCCCTGGAGAAGACCCAGGTGGCCGCACTCGCCGAGCGGATCGACGAGCTGCTCGACGAAGTCGTACGCCGCACCGGGGGCAACGCTCCCGTCCCCGCCATGGCGCCCGCCGACGTCTCCGACACCGCGCCGCTGGACGCGCCGGTCGAGGAGGAGTTCCGGGTCGGCACGATGGCGCTGGCCTGGGACGGCGAGGAACAGCGCATGATCGTCGAGGCGCAGGCGCTCGTGGAACTGGACGCCGACTCCGAGGAGGACCTCGCGGAGGCCGAGGAGCGGCTGCTGCAGGACGAGGAGAACGGTCCGCCGATGCTCCGGGTGCGGCTCACCGGAGCGCAGGCCAGGGCCTTCGCCAAGCGCGCGCTGGACGTCGTCAACGCCGGCCGGCCGCCGTGCCCGCTGTGCAGCCTGCCGCTCGATCCGGAGGGACATGTATGCCCGCGCCAGAACGGATACCGCCGAGGAGCGTGACGGATCTGGATCTGCTCGCCAAGGGCGAGCTGACGGTGCGCGGCCAGGTCCGCGAGGCGTCGAACGCGGTGCTGTTCTGCTCGGTCGCGTACGAGGGCGAGGAGGCCTCGTGCGTGTACAAGCCGGTCGCCGGGGAGCGCCCGCTGTGGGACTTCCCCGACGGGACCCTCGCGCAGCGCGAGGTGGCGGCCTACGAGCTCTCCGAGGCGACGGGGTGGGGCCTGGTGCCGCCCACGGTCCTGCGGGACGGGCCGTACGGCGAGGGCATGGTCCAGCTCTGGATCGAGGCGGACCCCTCGGCGTCGCTGCTCGGGCTGGTCGAGGACGAGGAGCCGGGGGACGGCTGGAAGGCGGTCGGCTTCGCGGAGGTGGGCGAGGGGCGCACGGCGCTGCTGGTCCACGCGGACGACCCGCGGCTGCGGCGCCTCGCGGTGCTGGACGCGGTGATCAACAACGGTGACCGCAAGGGCGGGCATCTGCTGCCGACGGCGGACGGCCGGCTGTACGCGATCGACCACGGGGTCACCTTCAACGTGGACGACAAGCTGCGGACGCTGCTGTGGGGGTGGGCGGGCGAGCCGCTGCCCGCCTCGACGAAAGAGACGCTGACGGAGGTGGGCCGGGCGCTGGCGAGCGGCGAGCCGCTGGCCACCCGTCTGGCGCAACTGCTCACCGCGGCGGAGCTGGACGCGCTCCGGGCGCGGGTGACCGGGCTGTTGGGGGCGGGTCGGCATCCGGCGCCGTCGGGGGAGTGGCCGGCGATCCCCTGGCCGCCGGTCTGACGCTCCCGGCCCCGGGGCCGGGACCCGACTGGAGCAGTCCTTGCCCGGCAACCGTCCGGGCAAGGAGGCCCGCCCCGGCGTGTCGGCCGATGCGCCCGGCGGGGGCGTGGCTGGAAATGATCGGCCGAGGCTCCGTCGGGCCGGGGCGGGCGCGGGCTGGGGCCCGGGATCTGGGGGACGGCTCGTCGAGCGGCCCTTTGGCAAGAGTGCCTAACCCGCCAAGAGCCGTACTCCGGTTCGTATACGGAAGCTGCGTCCGGTTAGGCTCGTGTCATGCATGCCTGGCCCGCTTCCGAGGTCCCCGCTCTGCCTGGTGAGGGCCGCGACCTCCAGATCCACGACACGTCGACCGGCGGTCTGGTGACCCTCGACCCCGGTCCCGTCGCCCGTATCTACGTCTGCGGCATCACTCCGTACGACGCGACCCACATGGGTCACGCGGCGACCTACAACGCGTTCGACCTCGTTCAGCGCGTGTGGCTCGACAACAAGCGGCAGGTTCACTACGTCCAGAACGTGACCGACGTGGACGACCCCCTGCTCGAGCGGGCCGTCCGCGACGGACACGACTGGGCCGAGCTCGCCGAGCGGGAGACCTCGCTGTTCCGCGAGGACATGACCGCTCTGCGGATGCTTCCGCCGCAGCACTACATAGGCGCCGTCGAGGCGATACCCGGCATCGTTCCGCTCGTCGAGCGGCTGCGCGACGCCGGGGCCGCGTACGAGCTCGACGGGGACGTCTACTTCTCCGTCGAGTCCGACCCGCACTTCGGCGACGTGTCGCACTACGACGCCGAGCTGATGCGCGCGCTCTCCGCCGAGCGCGGCGGCGACCCCGACCGGCCCGGGAAGAAGAACCCCCTCGACCCGATGCTCTGGATGGCCGCCCGCGAGGGCGAGCCGAGCTGGGACGGCGGCTCCCTCGGGCGCGGCCGGCCCGGCTGGCACATCGAGTGCGTCGCCATCGCCCTGGACCACCTGGGCATGAGCTTCGACGTGCAGGGCGGCGGGTCCGACCTCGTCTTCCCGCACCACGAGATGGGCGCCTCGCACGCCCAGGCCCTCACCGGCGAGCACCCCTTCGCCAAGGCGTACGTCCACGCCGGGATGGTCGCGCTCGACGGCGAGAAGATGTCCAAGTCCAAGGGCAACCTCGTCTTCGTGTCGAAGCTGCGCCGCGACGGCGTCGACCCGGCGGCCATACGGCTCGCCCTGCTGTCGCACCACTACCGCGCCGACTGGGAGTGGACCGACCGGGTCCTCCAGGACGCCGTCGAGCGCCTCGCGCGCTGGCGCGCGGCCGTCTCCCGCCCCGACGGGCCGTCCGCCGACGCCCTCGTCGAGGAGATCCGCGAGGCCCTCGCGAACGACCTGGACGCTCCCGCGGCGCTCGCCGCCGTGGACCGCTGGGCCGCCCGCCAGACCGCCGCGGGCGGCGCCGACGAGGGCGCGCCGGGCCTGGTCTCCCGCGCCGTCGACGCGCTGCTGGGCGTCGCCCTGTAGGGCGTACGCCGCTCAGCACCTCCCCGGCCGGTCCGGGACTCGCTCATGAGTCCGGGACCGGCCGGACGCGCGTCCATGGTTGTGTACGTGCCAACGCGCTTTCCACGCATGCCGTGCGATCACCCACACGGTGGAGACCAGCCGTCGCCGCCGCACTGCTCGGCCTGCCCGCCGTTCTCCCGTAGCCCCTTTGACGGGCGCTCAGACCGACGCCGCAGGCCCGACCGACGCGACCGTCGGCGAGGTCGCCGCCTTCGCCCACGACGGGCGACCACGGCGACTCGGCCGCGGCGCGCTTCCGTTGCGCATGACAGCGACGCCTCGACCCTCGGCGGCACGGCAGTATCGCCGCGCACAGCGGCGGGCGCCGAGCGGGTCGTCTCCGCTCGGCGCCCTCTGTGTGCCGGGGTCTTCGCGTTCTCGTCTCCGCTGCCGCCGGCCGCTACCTGGTCATAGCCGCTACCTGTTCACGGCCGCTACCTGTTCACGACCACCGCGATGACGACGCCCGCGTTGTTCGTGTCGTAGAAGCCGATGACCTGCTGGCCGAAGGCGAACGCCTCCTGGACCGCGTCGTGCGTGATCTGGTTCGGGTTGACCAGCTGCCGCCAGGCGTTGTCGATCCACAGGTACAGGATCGACGGCTGGCCGGGCAGCGGGGTGACGACGTCCCAGAAGTGCTCGGCCACGCCGCTGGTGATCGCCTGGCTGTCGATCGCGCTCGGCAGGATCAGGGGCTGGCCCTGGCCCTGGCTCTGCTGCTGCGGGATCTGCTGGCCGATCTGCTGGCCCTGCTGAGGGGCGTACTGCTGCTGCGACTGGCCCAGCTGCTGGAGCAGCTGCTGGTAGGGCTGCTGCTGGCCGAGCTGGTGCATCTGCTGCTGGAGGCCCTGCGGCGCGGGCGGCGAGGTGCTCGCGCCCTGCTGCTGCGCGTACTGCTGGCCGTACTGCTGACTCGCCATGCCCGGGCTGATCATGCCCGAGTTCGTCATGCCCGAGTTCGTCATGCCCGAGTTCGTGATGCCCGGGTTCATCATGCGCGGGTTCGTCTGAGGGGTGGTGCTCATGCCGTGTTCACCTTCCCTTGTGAGTCATCCGGCGACGACCAGGCCCACGACCTCGTCGTCCGAGTACCAGACGCGAACGTCCGGCCGTCCCCCCGCGAAGGCGGCGTGCACCGCCTGGCGGACGTCGGGGGCGGGGTGGTTGAGGGTGCGCCACGCCCCGGCCACGAACAGGCGCAGCCGCGGCGGAAGTTCACGGGGGTAGGGCAGCAGCTCGTCCCAGTACCGCTCGGCCTGGCCCGAGCCCACCGAGGACGGCACCAGATGGGCGACCGCCGCCCTGATGTCGGGCCGGCTGCCGATCCGCTGCGAGGCCGGCCGGCCCGGGGCGTCCTGCTGCGGGGAGCCGGTCCTGCGCAGCACGTCGCGGGCCCGCTCGGGAGTCATCGGCGCGAGCCGTGACGCCCGCAGGATGCCCTGGAGGGACGCCAGCGCGCCGACCACCACCGGCGACGCGGACGAGGTCCCCGAGAACGTGTCCGTGTACCAGGCGATCTCCTCGGCCCCGCCCTGGAGGTCGCCGGCCCGGTCCCAGAAGCCGCCGGTCGTGGTGACCTCGCGGCCCCAGCCCTGGGCGTCCAGTCGCGCGCCGTAGTTGGAGAACGCCAGCCGCGAGCGGTCAGGACCGTGGTCGCGGCCGTGCGTCCCGGGCGGGGGAGCGCCCGCGCCGACGAGAACCGCCCCGGAGGACTGGTTCGACGGGTTGAAGGGGTTGCGCCAGCCGTGGGGGAACGCGTCCGGCCTGCGCTCGTACACCGCGTCGTCCAGGCTCTCCGCGCCGTTGCCCGCGGCCGCCACCACCAGGACGCCCTTGGCCGTCGCGCAGCGGATCGCCGCGAAGTCGTCCGGCCACCACTCCAGGGCGATGTAGCCGCGCTGGTCGTCGCGCTCCTCGTAGTCGAACCGCGGCCCCGGGCGGTGGAGTTCGACGAGCAGGATGTCGCCCGGGGAGAGCCGCTCGGCGGCCCAGTGGATCGCCGCCGCGGACCCGATGCCCTGGCACGACGCCGCCGCGGTCACCGCCTCCGGCACGATCCCCGTGACGCCCTTCTCGTCGCGGTCGCCCCCGACGACGCCGAGGACCGCCGTGCCGTGGTTGCGCCAGGCCAGGTCCTGGACCGGGGTGCCCACGACGACGCCGGCCAGCTTGTCGGCCAGATCCTCGTGGCCCAGCTGCCAGGCGCCCTCGACGTCGACGACCGTGACGCCGTGCCCCTGGCCGCCGGGGCGCTGCCACGCCCAGTGGGCGTCGACGCCCTCCGGCGCGGCGGCCAGATAGCCCTGCCGGCCGGTGAAGTCCGGCGTCGCCGGGGCGCCCTCCTTCAGACGCCTGGCCTCGTCGGGCAGGGCGCCCAGCGGCGAGGTCTGCGCGGGCACGGCGCCGGGCTTGACGTACGCCGTCTCCACCTCGGGCAGGGCCGCCAGCCGGGCGGTCAGCTCCTGGGCCCGGTCGTCGCCGCCCCGGACCCGGTAGAAGAGCGAGAGGTCCGGCAGCGCGCCAGGGGCCGCCGCGCCTATAGCGCCGGCCGCGCTATCGGCGCCCGCCGCGCCGGGGGCCGCCGTGCCGCCATAGGCGCCCGCCGTGCCGTCGGCGCCGTCGGCCGGCCGGGGCGTCGCGGACCGCGTGCGCTCCTCGCTGCCGAAGACCGGCTCCAGTACGAGTTGCTCGTCGCTGAGGAACATGTTCAGCGCGGAGAGGTCCGCCCCGGAGGCCGACCGTACGCCCTCGGCGCCGGCGCGCAGCCGGGCCTCGGCCCGTGCGACGACGATCAGCTCCGCCTCGGCGCCTTGGTAGGTGAATCCAGCCCCGTCGGGTCCAGGGCCCGCTGTTCCAGGGCCCTGCCCGACGGACCCGGAGTGTGCCTGATCGGTCATCGCTGCGACCGCTCCCTTCGAGTGCCGTGCTCCATCCCCTGATCCGTGCCGTGCCCGTCTGATCCATGCCGTGGTCGTCGTGCGGTGGTCACCCTGCTACCGCTTCAGCCGCCCGTCCAGCCCGCTTACCTGAAATACGTTTGAAATCAAGTAGAACGGGAAGACCGCGCAATTCGGCTTGAAGACGATGTCACGCCTGAATTAGGCCAAACGCTGCGGAGGCGCCTGCTCTGTGCTGAGGTGGAAGCGACGCAGCACCGTCGTCGGAAGGACGCTCCCATGACTCGTTCCTTCGCACGTCGAGGAGTCCTCCAGGCCGCAGCCGCCATCGGAGGCTCCGCCCTCGTCGCCCCGCTGGGCGGGGTGGCCCGTGCGGCCGGAACCGCCCAGCAGTCCTGGCCGACGCGTTTTCCGTTGCCGGACGGCTTTCAGCCCGAGGGCATCGCCATTGGATCGACCCCCTACGCCTACTTCGGATCGATCGCGAACGGCGACGTCTACCGAGTGAGCCTGGCCACCGGCCGTGGAAGCGTCGTCAGCCAGGGTCTGGGGCCCGACCACCCGGTGATCGGACTGAAAATCGACCGGAGGCAGCGACTGCTGTTCCTCTGCGGCGGCACCAGCCGTGAGATCCGCGTCGCCGACGTCCGCACCGGGAAGCTGCTGAAGACGTACACCGTCGGCTCGGGCAAGACGATGGTCAACGACGTCGTCCTCACCCCGCGGGCCGCCTGGTTCACGGACTCCTTCAAGCCCCAGCTCTACCGGCTGCCGCTGGACGCGAGCGGCCAGCCCGGCGACGAGGTGGAGACCGTCCCGCTGAGCGGCGACTGGGAGCAGGGCGAGAGCTTCACCGCCAACGGCATCTCCCGCACACCGGACGGCAAGGCCCTGATCCTCGTCAACGCCTTCGTCGACGGCGGCTCCCTGATGTGGGTCGACCCCCGCAACGGAGTGGCGCGGCGCGTGCGCATCGGCGAGACGAAACTCCCCAACGGCGACGGGCTGTTGCTGCTCGGCACCATCCTCTACGTCGTGCAGCAGATGCAGAACGCCGTCGACGTGCTGAGGCTCGACCACGCGGGCAGGAGCGGCGAGTCGATCGCGCGCATCACCGACCCCCGCTTCCAGATCCCCACGACGGCTGCGGCCTGGGGCGACCGGATCTATCTGCCCAACGCCCGGTTCGACGTGGAGCCGAAGCCGGACACGCCGTACGACGCGGTGGCGGTGGACCAGGTCAAGGGCTGACGCGGCGACAGCGCGGCCGCGCTGTCGCGGGAAAAGGCCGACACGGAAACGGCGGGGGCGGCGGCGGGTCCTGCGCCGCCCCCGCCCGTCACGCGGGGGGGGGCCGTGGCCCGCGGCAGCTGCGCGAGCCCTACGGGCGGTGCGTGGCGGGCGGGT
>NZ_JBFAYB010000113.1:0-24562 GCF_040681075.1 Streptomyces sp. NPDC051907
GGCTGCTGCACTACCAGGACCTGATCAAGGTGGGTCTCTCCGGCAACCTCGCCGGACGCGCGCTCGGCGGCGGCGCCCTGGATGGCGGCGGCCGTCTCGCGGGCCCTGGCCACCCGCTGGTCGGCCAGCAGCTCGGCGAGCCCGCCCGCGTACCCCTGGCCCACGGCGCGTACCTTCCACGCGCCCTGGCGGCGGTACACCTCGAGCGCGACGAGCGCGGTCTCGCTCTCCAGGCCGGTGATGGTGAAGCTGGCCAGCTCGTCGCCGCCTTGGGCGACGACGGCGACGAAAGGCGCCGCGGTGGACCCGAACTGAGCCGGGCCGCCGGCGCCCTCGGGGAGGGCGAGCAGCACACTCACCTGGTGGACCTGGTCGGGCACGGCGTCCAGGTCGAAGGCGAAGCGGGGCGCCTCGGCGGCCTTGCGCGGCACCTCCACCCCGGGCAGCACCGGCGCGCCGGGGTGGGCGATCCACTCGTCCCGTACGACGCCCTGCTCGTCGGCGCAGGTCGCGCAGGCCACGACCGGATGGCCGGCCGACACCCGTATCTCCAGGCGGGTGTCGGGCAAGGGGTGGTTCTGCCCCCGGACCAGCTCGGCCGTCATCGCTCTGTCCCCTCAGTGCTGTGCGGTGGTGGTGCTCAGTTCGGTGCGGTGCTGCGCTGTGCCATGGTGCTCAGTGCTGTGCCGCTCTGTGCCTGCAGCCGCGGTCGTGCTCGGCGTCCCCCGGCGGTGGCAAGCGGTGCAGCTCCCGGCGGCCTGGTGCCTCCGGGAGCTGCGCGTACATGCGGTGAGACCGGCCGCTTACAGGTGCGGCAGGATCGACGGCATCAGGTCCTGGAACGTACGGCCGTTCGCCGGGTTGCCGAGGGCCGTCATCTGCCAGCCGGCGCCCGCGCGGTGGACCTTCGCCATGATCTGGGCGGTGTACTGGCCGCCGCCGTCGAGCGTGTAGCGGGCGAGCTCCTGGCCGTTCGTCTCGTCGACGATGCGGCAGAAGGCGTTCTGCACCTCCTGGAACGTCTGGCCGGTGAACGAGTTCACCGTGAAGACGATCTGGTCGATGTGGACCGGCACCCGCTGGAGGTCGACGAGGATCGCCTCGTCGTCGCCGCCCGAGCCCGCGCCGCCGACCAGGTTGTCGCCGGTGTGCTTGACCGAGCCGTCGTCGCTGACGAGGTGGCGGAAGAAGACCACGTCCACCGGCTGCTTGTCCGCGAACAGGACCGCCGAGGCGTCCAGGTCGACTTCACGGGTGCGCGAGCCGAAGAGACCGCGGCGCGGCGCTGCCTGCCAGCCGAGCCCCATCCTCACCGCGGTGAGAGTGCCCCCGTCGCTCTTCTGCAGGCTGATGGCCTGACCCTTGGTCATGTTGACCGTCACGCGCTGTCCCCTTCTCCCTGATTGCTTCCGCCCAAGTGTGCGGTTGCCCAGCACCCTACGCAGTGGCACTGACAACGCATCACAGTTGGCTCGTTTTTGTGTCGGTCTTGAAACACACCAAGCCCGACGGCTCAGGCGATGCCCGCCTCCTTCATCTGCCTGAGCTCCTTCTTCAACTCGCTCACCTCGTCGCGCAGCCGTGCCGCGACCTCGAACTGCAGCTCGGCGGCGGCGGCGCGCATCCGCTCGGTCATCTCCTCGATGATCCCGGCCAGTTCGGCGGCGGGACGGTCGCTGAGCACCTGGCCCGTCTTGCCGCCCTTCCCTGCCTTGGCGCCGAGCGAGGGGACCGGCGCCTTCGCGCCCTTGCCCGGCTTGTCCGCGTTCGCCTGGCGGTAGCCGGTGCCGAGCAGCTCCTCGGTGTCGACCTCCTCGCGGGCGATGGTCGCGACGATGTCGTTGATCTTCTTCCGGAGCGGCTGCGGGTCGATGCCGCGCTCGGTGTTGTACGCGATCTGCTTCTCCCGGCGGCGATTGGTCTCCTCGATGGCCTTCTCCATCGCCGGGGTGATCTTGTCGGCGTACATATGGACCTGTCCGGAGACGTTGCGCGCCGCGCGGCCGATGGTCTGGATCAGCGAGGTCCCCGAGCGCAGGAAGCCCTCCTTGTCGGCGTCGAGGATCGCCACCAGCGACACCTCGGGGAGGTCGAGGCCCTCGCGCAGCAGGTTGATGCCGACCAGGACGTCGTACTCGCCGGCGCGCAGCTCGCGCAGCAGCTCGATGCGGCGCAGGGTGTCGACGTCGCTGTGCAGATAGCGGACCTGGATGCCGAGCTCGAGGAAGTAGTCGGTGAGGTCCTCGGCCATCTTCTTGGTGAGCGTGGTGACCAGGACCCGCTCGTCCTTCTCGGTGCGCTCGCGGATCTCGTGCACCAGGTCGTCGATCTGGCCCTCCGTGGGCTTGACGACGACCTCCGGGTCGACCAGGCCGGTGGGGCGGATGATCTGCTCGACGAAGCCGTCGCCGCGGGACAGCTCATATTTGCCGGGGGTGGCCGACAGATAGACGGTCTGGCCGATGCGCTGCTGGAACTCCTCCCATTTCAGCGGGCGGTTGTCCAGCGCCGACGGCAGCCGGAAGCCGTGGTCCACCAGCGTCCGCTTGCGGGAGGCGTCGCCCTCGTACATCGCGCCGATCTGCGGGACCGTGACATGCGACTCGTCGATGACGAGGAGGAAGTCCTCGGGGAAGTAGTCGATGAGGGTGTTCGGGGCGGAGCCCGGGGAGCGGTCGTCGAAGTGCATCGAGTAGTTCTCGATGCCGGAGCAGGAGCCGATCTGGCGCATCATCTCGATGTCGTACGTGGTGCGCATGCGCAGCCGCTGCGACTCCAGCAGCTTGCCCTGCTTGTCCAGCTCGGCGAGGCGCTGCTCCAGCTCCGCCTCGATGCCGTTGACCGCCTTCTCCATGCGCTCGGGGCCGGCCACATAGTGGCTGGCGGGGAAGACGTAGAGCGACTGGTCCTCGCTGAGGATCTCGCCCGTCAGCGGGTGGAGGGTGGACAGGGCCTCGATCTCGTCGCCGAACATCTCGATGCGGACGGCGAGCTCCTCGTAGACCGGGAAGATCTCGATGGTGTCGCCGCGGACGCGGAAGGTGCCGCGCGCGAAGGCCACGTCGTTGCGCGTGTACTGGATGTCGACGAAGCGTCGCAGCAGGTCGTCGCGGTCGATCTCGTCGCCGACCTTGAGCTGCACCATGCGGTCGACGTACTCCTGCGGGGTGCCGAGGCCGTAGATGCAGGAGACGGAGGCGACCACGACGACGTCACGCCGGGTGAGCAGGGAGTTCGTCGCGGAGTGGCGCAGCCGCTCGACCTCCTCGTTGATCGAGGAGTCCTTCTCGATATAGGTGTCCGACTGGGGGACGTACGCCTCGGGCTGGTAGTAGTCGTAGTACGAGACGAAGTACTCGACGGCGTTGTTCGGCAGGAGCTCGCGGAACTCGTTCGCCAGCTGAGCGGCCAGCGTCTTGTTCGGCGCCATCACCAGAGTGGGGCGCTGAAGCCTCTCGATCATCCAGGCGGTGGTCGCCGACTTGCCGGTGCCGGTCGCGCCGAGCAGGACGACGTCCTTCTCGCCCGCGCGGACACGCCGGTCCAGGTCGGCGATGGCCGTCGGCTGGTCGCCGCTGGGCTGGTAGGGACTGACGACCTCGAAGGGCGCCACCGTGCGTTCGATCTTGGAAACGGGCCGCATGGAACCACCGTACGACCCCCCACTGACACTCGGGCCCGGATCCCGGCCGAGGGCCCCTGTCACCAGGTCGGCCGAGCGGCCTCCCACCCGTCCGTCGGCCTGGATCCGGCCGTGCGCGGGCCCGAATCCAGCCCCGTGGCGTCGGCCTGGATCCGGCCGTGCGTCGGCCCGAATCCGGCGGTGCGTCGGCTCCAATCCGGCGGTGCGTCGGCTCCAATCCGGCCGTGCGTCGATCCGTCTCGCCGGGCCCGGGGACCCGCGGGTCACCAGTCCGTCGAGCGCGCCGAGTCGCGGCCGAAGGCCTCCCGGTCGGCGCGCTCGCCGTGGGAGTGGTCGCGGCGCAGACCGCCCCGCAGCGCGGAGCCGCGGCGGGGGGCCGGGTCGGCCGCCCAGCTCGCGGGCTGGGCGTACGAGGACGTCGAGCGCTGCGCGGGCACGCCGGGGCGCGCCTCCCGCCGGTCGGCCGGGCGCTGCCAGTCCGGCTCGCCCATCACCAGGAGCGGGTCGAACATGACCACGATCCCGGCGAGCAGGAGGAAGATCACGGGGCCGACCATCAGGGGCGCGAGGAGGGTGGCCGGCGAGTCGCCCGCCGGGGCGGAGCCCGCGCTGTGCAGATGGACGCTGACGGCCGCCATCCCCGTGTAGTGCATGCCGCTCACCGCGACGCCCATCACCAGGCTCGCGCCGAGGCTCGCCATGAAGCCGTGGATCGAGACGGCCGCCCATAGAGCGGAGGTGGCGGCGACGACGGCGATCACGACGGAGAGGGCGACGGTGAGGGTGTCGTACTCCAGGCGTCCCTGGAGGCGCATTCCGGCCATGCCGAGGTAGTGCATGGACGCCACGCCGAGACCGGTGATGGTGCCCCCGGTGACGAGAGCCATAGGCGTCGCGCCGCGGTAGCCGACGATGAAGATGCCGATGCCGACCATGACGATGGCGACGGCGAGGCTGGCGAAGGTGATGGGCCGGTCGTAGGAGATGGGGGCCTCGGCGACGCTGAAGCCCATCATGGCGACGAAGTGCATCGTCCAAATGCCCGAGCCGATGGCGGTCGCGCCGAGTGCGAGCCAGCCTGGCTTGAAGGAGCGCCGGTTGCGGACCGATCTGGTGGTGCAGCGCAGGCCGAGAGCCCCGCCGAGGCAGGCCATGAGGTAGGCCACCACGGGGGTGGTGAGGCCGTAGCTGAAACCGTCCACAGTGCCCTGCATACCGGTACGCCCCTTCGCTCCTCTGTGATCCACACGATCCTGACGGAACGTCTGGCTCGGGGGCGAGAGTATGGCCCTCGCCTATGTAAGCAAACAATTGAACGGAGATTTGTCGACACAGGAATCTGCAGGAGACGTGTTCTGGGTGGTTCCGTTCACGTTGTGGCTATACGGCGCCTGTCCCCCGTTGACCGACGACTGCCACTCTCGACGCCTCCGCCGTCCGACGTGAGGAGTACACGTGTACGCACGCCCCGCCGCCGCCGTCGCGGCCGCCGCCCTGGGATGCACCGCGCTGTTCCTGCCCGGATCCGCCTCGGGGACGCAGGAGACCTCGGCGAGCCGGGAGGCCGCCCGAGCTCACGATGCCACGGCCCGGTCCGCCGCCCCGCTGGTCATCGCCCACCGCGGCGCCTCCGCCTACGCGCCGGAGAACACCCTCGCCGCCGTCGACCTCGCCGACGAGATGGGCTTCGCCTGGGTGGAGAACGACGTCCAGCGCACCAAGGACGGCGAGCTCGTCGTCGTCCACGACGACTCCCTCGCCCGGACCACGGATGTGGAGCAGCGCTTCCCCGACCGCTCGCCCTGGAAGATCAAGGACTTCACGGCGGCGGAGATCGCCACGCTGGACGCGGGCAGCTGGTTCGGCGCCGCGTGGGCGGGCGCCCGGGTGCCGACGCTGAGGCAGTATCTCAACCGCGTCGACGACAACGGCCAGCGGCTGCTGCTGGAGATCAAGAAGCCCGAGGTCTACCCGGGCATCGAGACGGACACCCTGCGGGTGCTGCGGGAGGAGGGCTGGCTCGACCGGCAGCACGTCAGGAGCAGGCTGGTGATCCAGAGCTTCGGCGCGGACTGCGTGCGGGAGGTGCACCGGCAGCGTCCGGACGTCGCCACCGGGTTCCTCGGCACGCCCGCGGTCGCCGATCTGCCGTCGTACGCGGCCTTCGCCGACCAGATCAATCCGACGCACGGCTCGCTCACGGCCCAGTACGTGGCCGCCGTGCACCAGCTGAAGGGCGCGCACGGCAAGCGGCTGCGGGTGAACACCTGGACGGTGAACGACGCGGCGGGCGCGGCGCGGGTGGACGCCTTCGGAGTCGACGGGATCATCACCAACAACCCGGACGTGGTCAGGGACGCGGTGGGCGGGCGCCGCTGAGGTCCGGGGTGCGCTGAGTCTCGGGGTGCGCGGAGTCTGGGGGCGGTGCGCTGGGGCCCGGGGCGCGCGGGGGCACAAGGTGCGCTGAGTCTCGGGGTGGTGCGCGGGGAGCCTCTGGGTGCGCTGGGGTCGCTGGGCGGATCGTGGGACGGGCGTTGTCAGTGGCGGGTCGTACGGTGGTCCGCATGAAGAGCTTCGAGTGGACCGTCGTTGGCTCGGACATCGGGCCGCTGCTCCTCGCCGCCACCGACGAGGGGCTGGTGAGCGTGGTCTTCCACGCCGACCCGGCGGTACGGGACAGGGCGCTCGACAGGCTGGCGGGACGGCTCGGCGCGGAGCCCGCCGAGGATGCGAAGGGCCGGCTGGCCGAGCCGATACGCCAGCTGGAGGCGTACTTCGCGGGCGGGCTGCGGGACTTCGACCTGCCGCTGGACTGGACGCTGTCCTCGGGGTTCAACCGGCAGGTGCTGCGGGAGCTGGCCGACGGCGTGCCCTTCGGAACGGTCGTGGGGTACGGCGACCTGGCGTCCCGCGTCGGCCAGCCCGGCGCGGCGCAGGCAGTGGGCGCGGCGATGGGGTCCAACCCGCTGCCGGTGGTGGTGCCGTGCCATCGGGTCGTGGAGACGGACGGCGGGCTGGGCGGCTTCGGGGGCGGCCTGGAGACCAAGCGGAGACTGCTGGCGCTGGAGGGGGTGCTTCCGGAGCCGCTGTTCTGAGTGTCGTCCCCGGACAGTCGTCCCCGACCGGAGGAAGCAGCGGCGATCGAGTTCCGTACGGGCGTACGCGCTGGCACACTGCGGCAGTGACCATCAGCCCCGATACACCCGACGCTGCTGACATACCCGGCGTGCCCGAGGCGACCGTCGTCGCGGAGGGCGAGCTGGGGGCCCTGCGCCGGCGGGTGACCGCCGTGCTCATCGCCAGTCAGATCCTGGGCGGGCTCGGCGTGGCCGTCGGCATCGCGCTCGCTGCTGTGCTGGCGCAGCAGGTCAGCGGGACCGAGGCGCTGTCCGGGCTCGCGCCGACCGCGACCGTCGCCGGCACGGCGCTGCTCTCCATGCCGCTCGCCGCGCTGATGACGGCCAGGGGACGGCGGCCCGGTCTGGTGCTCGCGTATGTGATCGGGGCCCTGGGCGCGGGCGTCGTGGTGCTGGGGGCCGTCGTCGACAGCTTCCCGATTCTGCTGCTGGGCATGGCCGCATTCGGCGCGGGCTCGTCGGCCAATCTCCAGGCCCGCTTCGCGGCCGCCGACCTCGCCGAGCCCGAGCAGCGCGGCCGGGCCATCTCCAACGTCGTCTGGGCGACCACCATAGGCGCGGTGCTCGGCCCCAACGTCGCCGCGCCGGCGGGCCGCAGCGTCTCCGGGCTCGGGATACCGGCGGCCGCGGGACCGTTCGTCTGGGCGGCGGGCGTCTTCCTCGTCGCCGCGGTGACGGTCTTCGTGCTGCTGCGCCCCGACCCCCTGCTGACGGCCCGCGCGATGTCCCCGGCCGACCGCTCCCCCGAGGGGCGCTCGCTGCGCGCCGGGGTGCGGGCGGTGCGGGAGTCCCCGCTCGCCCAGCTGGCCCTGGTCACCGTCGCCGCCTCGCACACCGCCATGGTGTCGATCATGTCGATGACCCCGGTGGCGCTCAGCCACCACGGCGCGGGCATCGAGCTGATCGGTCTGGTGATCAGCGGCCATATCGCGGGCATGTACGCGTTCTCGCCGGTGATGGGCTGGCTCTCGGACCGCATCGGCCGGCTCTCGGTGATCGGCCTCGCGGTCGGGCTGCTCGCCGTGGCCGCGCTGCTGGCCGGCACCGCGGGCGCGAGCCACGCGCAGACCGCCGCGGGTCTGTTCGTCCTGGGCCTCGGCTGGTCGGCGGGGCTGGTGTCGGGCTCCACGCTGCTCACCGACTCCGTGCCGCAGCCCGCCCGGGCCGCCGTGCAGGGCCTGTCGGACCTGACCATGAACACGGCGGCGGGCATCGGCGGCGCGGCGGCCGGCCTGATCGTCGCGAAGGCGAGCTACGGCTGGCTGAACCTGGTCGGCGCCTGCCTGCTGCTGCCGATGGCGGCGCTTGCGCTGCGCAGGGTCTGGGCGGCCGGAGCGAAAGCCTGAGCCAGCGGCGGGGGGCAGCCGCGGGTCATCGGGAGTCAGAGGCTGATGTGGTACGCCTTGCGCAGCGTCTCGTGAACCGTCCACGTCGTACGGTCCCCTTCGCGCAGCACACACGCGTCGCCGGGTCCGATCTCCAGCGTGTCCCCGCCCTCGACCGCCACGGTCGCCCGGCCGCTGACGACCACGAACAGTTCGTTGGCCTCGGTGTCGGTCACCACGCCCGGGGTGATCTGCCAGATGCCGCGCACCTGCTTGCCGTCCGCGGACTCCCACAGCACCTTGCCCGTCACCACCGGGTCGCCGGAGACGATCTGGTCCGGCTCAAGGGGCTCGGGCTCCAGATCGGCGTCGGGAATGTGCACCACGAAGGAGGCGGGGGCTTGGTCGTTCGTCGTCATGGGCGGTCACCCTAGCGGGAGGTCAGTGGGGGTGGGCGGGCGCGGCGCCTCGCGGAGCGTGGCGAGGACATCGTCGGCGGTCAGCGGATGCGGAAGCGCGTTGTCGGCAGCCGAGAGGGCTTCTGGCTCCCCGGCTCAAGGTCCGTCCTCAAACGCCGGACGGGCTGAAAACCCCGGCGAGCACGTCGCACGAGGCGCCCGCGAAGGGCACGCCCGCATGGGCGGCCGAAGCGGCCCCTGGCACCACAGCTCAAGGTCCGTCCTCAAACGCCGGACGGGCTGAAAACCCCGTACACCCGCGCGGTGAAAGACCGCTGGCCGAGAACCTTCGTCGACGGGCCTCCTCGCTGGTCGGCGGGTTCGCCTTTGGTGGAGCCAATGTTGCTCGTCGGGAAAGGGTTCGGACCCCTGTCCAACCTGGCGTGAACCCCTCAAAATCCGAGGCAGCGCGGCACTTCGTCGAGCTCCCCCCACCTCCCCCCCCACCTCGGACAGGACAGACCGATGTCATCTGTGCTCTCACGCCACCGCCTCCTCCCGTTAGCCGCCGTCACCGGTCTGGTCGCAGCGCTCGCGGCCGGCGCGCCCGCCGCCGCGGCGGAGTCCCCCATCGCCCCCGGCGCCGCGTACAAGGCGGCCCACGACACCCTCGGCCCGCAGAAGCTGACCGCCGAGCAGCGCAGGCTCAGCGCCGCCAAGCAGGCCGCGGCCGAGAGGTCGTACGAGCGTCGCGGCGCCGCCCGCGCGACGTCGCGGGCGGCCGGATACGTGCTCTCCGGCGGCATCCACCAGTCCCAGAAGACCTCCTACTGGTGCGGCCCGGCCACGCTCGTGATCACGCAGTCCGCCCGCACCGAGGCCGCCGGGCTCTCGCAGCAGTCCGCCGCGACGCTCCTGAAGACGAACTCCAGCGGCACCGCCTGGTACGGCATCGACATCAACGTCCCCCAGCCGACCGGCTATCCGATCGCGGACGCGCTCAACTACCGGCTTCCCGGCGCGGGTTATGTGCCCAAGGCCCTTCCGTACACCCCGACGGCCACCGACAAGGCGAACTTCAAGAAGCACATCGTCCACAACACCGACAACGACTTCGCCATCGCGGGCAACGCCTGGGAGGTGCCGGGAGGGCCCCATCTGGTCGGGCATCCCAATATCGAGATCTTCCACTGGGTCTCGATCGACGGCTACAACAGCGACACCGCGGCCGGACAGGTCAACTACCTCGACCCGGTGGGCGGGGTGAGCACCAGCGTCATCTCGTGGGCGGGCAGAGTACCCAAGTCCGCGCGGATCTCGTCCGACACGATCACGACGATCATGGGCGGCCGTGGGTACGTCTGGTAGCTCCGGCGACTGCTCCGGACTCTCGCTTCCGGCAGCGCTGCGTACGACGGTGCTGCGTACGACGGTGTGCGCAGCGCTGCGTACGAGGGTATGCGCGGCGCTGCTGGTCGGCGCCGCGCTCGCCGGATGCTCGTCGGCGACGCCCGCCCCGCCCCCTACCGCCTCCGCTTCCGCGGCGCCTGAGACGCGCCCCGCGCCCTCCGCGCCCGTGCGCGCCGCCTGCGAGGTCCCCCTCCCCGACGCCTGGCGGGCCGCCTTCGCCGCAGGCGAGGTACGGCCGCCCGCCGGCGAACGGGCCGTCCTCACAGAGGTGGGCCCCAAGGCGCGGTGGACGGTCGTGCAGCTCTCCGGCGACCGGCGCCGACGCGCCGCGCTGATCCAGGACGGCGGCGCCCCGCGCACCCTGCTCGCGTTCGCCGACCCCGTCGAGCACCAGTTGCTGAGCGCCGACTTCGACGGCCGGTGGGCGGCGTTCGCAGTGCTCGAGGGGCGCACCCTCGACAGCCCCTGGACGCTGCGCGTCTGGGACGAGCACACCGGCCGTACGCGCGTGCTCGCCCGTTCCGGCGGCCGGCCGGGGCCGCTGCCCCAGCCGGTGGTGCGCGCGGGCACGGTCTTCTGGGCGCAGGGCACGGGCGGCGGAAAGGCCACCGTCTACGCCGCCCCCGCCTCCCCGACCCCGGCCCCCTCGTCCCCTGCCTCGTCCTCCGGCGGCGCCCCGCGCGCCCTGCACACCGGCGTCCTCGACGCGCCCTTCCCCGCAGGCGATCTGCTGGCCTGGCGGGAGGCCGACGCGTCCGGCACGGCGACCCGGCTCTCGGCGGTCTCGTTCGCCACGCTGCGCCCCGCCGCGCTGCCCGCTCCCCTCGCGCGGCTGCGGAACGTCCGCGCGCCGGTCTCGGACGGCCAGACCTGGGCCTGGGTCGCGGGCGAGCAGTCGCCGGCCCTGACGGTGTGGCGGGCGGGGACGGCCGCTCCGAGCGCCAGGGTGTCCGGCTCGCCGGGCGCGGACGGCGTCGACCAGCTGCGGATCAGCGGGGAGTTGATCGCCTGGCGTACGCCGGAGGCCGCGTACGCGCTCGACCTCCGCTCGTCGGCGTACGCCCGCATCACCCCTCAGTACGGGTATGCGCAGGCCAGCGACGGCGCGCTGGCCGTCGCACACAGCAGAGGCGACGCGAAGGCGGCCGGTTCGCGACCGGTGGTCCAGGTGGTGCGGACGGACCGGCTCCCGGGTCTCCCGGGCTGCGGCTGACACCCGGACCGCGTAGGGGCGGCCTGCGATCGGTTTGGGCACGGCCCTGCTGTGCCAGGGATGGGACATGCTGATGACCGAGGAAGTACAGGAGGCGCTCGACGCGCGCCGGCCCGTCGTCGCCCTGGAGTCGACCATCATCGCGCACGGACTGCCGCGTCCGCGCAATCTCGCCGTCGCGGAGGAGCTGGAGGCGCTCGTACGGTCCGGGGGCGCCGTACCCGCCACCGTCGCCGTGCTGGACGGCCGGGCCCATATCGGTCTGGACAAGGACCAGTTGGAGCGGCTGGCGACCGACGAGAGCGTACGCAAGTTCGGGCACCGCGACCTGGCGCCGGCGATGGCGGCGCGGGCGACCGGCGCGACGACGGTGTCCGGCACGGCGTTCCTGGCCGCGCGGGCCGGCATCCGGGTCTTCGCGACCGGCGGGCTCGGCGGCGTGCACCGCGAGTGGACCGAGACGCAGGACGAGTCGGCGGACCTGCTGCTGCTGGCGCGGACTCCGATCACCGTGGTCTGCGCGGGCGTGAAGTCGATCCTGGACGTGCCGGCGACGCTCCAGCGCCTGGAGACGCTGGGCGTGAGCATCCTCGGCTACCGCACCGCCCACTTCCCCGGCTTCTACCTCTCCTCCTCCGGCGAGCCGGTCGACTGGACGGTGCGCACGCCCGAGGACATCGCGCAGGTGATGGAGTCCAAGGCGACGCTGGGCGGGCCGGACTCCGCACTGATCGTCGCGAACCCGGTGCCGGAGGCGGACCAGCTGAATCCGGCGCTGCACGACAGGGTGCTCGGCGAGGCGCTGGACGAGTGCCGGGAGCGGGGCATCGTGGGCCAGGCCGTCACGCCGTTCCTGCTCGACTATCTGATGCGGCAGACGCACGGGGCCTCGCTGGAGGCGAACCTGGCGGCGGTGCGGGGCAATGTGCGGCTGGCGGCGCGCATCGCGGCGGCGCTGTGAGCAAAGCCGGCACGAGCCCAGGGGGCAGTGGTCTCCTGGTCATCGGGGACGTGGTCACCGATGTGGTGGCCCGGCACCGCGCGCCGCTCGCGCACGGCACGGACACGGCGGCCGACATCCGCATCCTGCCGGGCGGAGCAGGGGCCAACGTGGCGTGCTGGGCGGGACGTTGGGGGTGCGGGGACGTACGGCTCATGGCACGGGTGGGGGCCGACGACGCGGCCTGGCACGGGGAGCGGCTGCGCGAGGCGGGCGTCCGGCCTCGTCTCGTACCGGACGCCGACGTTCCGACGGCGACCGTCATAGCCCTGGTCGATGCGACCGCCGAGCGGACGTTCCTCACGGACAGCGGCGCGGTGCTGCGGCTCTGTCCCGACGACTGGTCGCCTGAGCTGCTGGAAGGGGTGACGCATCTCCATCTGTCCGGCTACCTGCTCTTCGCGGAGACGAGCCGCCGGCTCGCCCTGCTGGCGCTGGAGTCGGCGACGGAGCTGGGGATCGGGGTGAGCCTAGACCCGGCGTCGGCGGGCTTCATCGCGGAGCGAGGCGTGGAGCGGATGCGCGCGGCGTACGAGGGCGCGGACGTCCTGTTCCCCAACGTCGACGAGGCCCGTCTGCTGACCGGCCGCTCCGACCCGGCCGACGCGGCGGCCGAGCTGAGCCGCCGCGTGCCGCTGGCCGTGGTCACCCTGGGGGCGCGGGGGGCGCTGGTCGCCGAGGCCGGCGTCGTCACGGCCCGGGTGCCGCCGGTCGCGGCCGAAGCGGTGGACTCGACGGGCGCGGGGGACGCGTTCACGGGCGCGTTCCTCGCGGCCCGGCTGGCGGGGGCGGACGCGGCGAGCGCGGCGGCGGAGGGGTGCCGGGCGGGGGCGGAGGCCGTGACGGTCATCGGGGGACGGCCCTCGGCGGCGGGGTGACGGCACAGACAGCCGAAGGCCGGAGCGGGAGCGGGAGCGGGAACGGGGGGCGACGGCCCAAGGCAGCAGCGTCGGCGGGAACAGGGGCGGCGGTCACGGCGACGGCCCAAGGCAGCAGCGTCGGCGGCGCAGACGGCCGGTCCGGTGCCCCTAGCCGCATGAGGCGGTTCAGCCGAGCCCGCCCCACGCCGGGCGGCGGGGATCGTCCGCGCGGACGACCACGTCAGCGGCCTCCCCCGGCCCCACCTCGTCCTCGTACCGCTGGAAGGCCGGCAGCGTCCACCGTTCGCGCTCCCCCGTACGTCTGAGGAGCGCGGCGGGCGACAGGCGGAGATGCACGGTCAGATCGAACGGGAACCAGTGCCCGAGCAGAAACGGTCCGTGCAGCAACAGCACACCGCCCGGCGGGAGTTCGACGCGCGCGCTGCGGGTCGCCCGGTCGGTCGCCGGATCCCAGAGGTCGGGCAGCACCCGCCCGTCGCCGCCCGCGTCCAGCGGCCCGAAGACCTCCCGCCACAGCGCGCCGGTGTCGAACCAGTCGCCGTAGTACGCGTCGGGGTCCTCGCGCCCGTACTCGTACCGCAGCGAGGCGGGCCGCAGAAACCCCTCGGTCGCGACGGCGAGCCCGCTCCGCCCCCGCAGCCGCAGCGCCTCGGCGAGCCGCTCGGCGAGCTCCCCGGTCCGCGCGGCGGGGGCGCCGTCGATGCCGACGCGCAGCCAGGGTGTGCTGTCCTGGGCCGTGGCCCGAACCTCCATGAGCCGGTCGACCAGGGCCTCGGTCAGCCGCTCCCAGGTGATCGCTTCAAGCTGCATGGGCCCGACCCTGCCATCT
The DNA here is from genome assembly GCF_040681075.1 of Streptomyces sp. NPDC051907. Classification (NCBI taxonomy): domain Bacteria; kingdom Bacillati; phylum Actinomycetota; class Actinomycetes; order Kitasatosporales; family Streptomycetaceae; genus Streptomyces; species Streptomyces sp. NPDC051907. The sequence continues at coordinate 13,837 of NZ_JBFAYB010000113.1, forward strand.
GCGGCGGCGTTCGAGCATCCCGTTTCGGGCCCGGGCGCGCCCGTCCCTTCCGCGTCCGCCGGCCCGCACCCGTCCAGGCAGTTCGCCGCCCGCCCGTGCCAGGATGGACGCCGGAGGTGGGGCGGGGTGCTCGACGGGGAAGCGACACAGCCGGCCGGGGCGGCCGAACACGCGGTGCGGCAGGACGAGTTCGACGACACGGGGGCTCTGCGATGAGCGACGCACGCACAGAGGTCCCGGACGTGCCGGACGTCCCTGAAGCGCCGGAGGTCCCGGAAGTCGCCGCCCCCGGCCCGCGCCGCAGCGGGCTGCGCATCGGGGTGCTGTCCACGCTCGCCGTCCTGGGCGGCCTCGGCGTGCTCTGGATCGTCCTCCTCTTCACGACGAACGAGCCCGGCTCGCGCGGCTCCGACGTGAAGGCCGCCGAGACCTTCGCCCATGTCGCGTCGGACCAGTTCCCCGGCCAGATTCGCTTCTACGTCCCCGCCCAGGCGGAGGTCACACGGGCCACGTCCGGCGCCGTCGTCGCCTCGCTGCTGCGCTACGACATCACGGCCACGAGGGACAGCAGCGTCGCGAACTTCATCACGACGTACGACATCGGCGCCTCGGGCAAGGCGGTGGCCTCGCCCACCGGGGCGGTCTTCACCGAGGAGATCGACGGCCGGACGCGCACGGTGCGGGTGGAGTACACGGGCAAAGCAGCCGCGTCCAAGCCGTTCACCGGCGCCGACCCGCTGAGGGACCCGCGCCTGCCCGACACCCCCGCGACGATCGTCGTCACTACAGAGGACTGACCGCCGCCGCGGGGACGGCGCCCGCCCCGAGCGGCAGCACGCCCTCCACCGCGATCCGCCCGCTCCGCACGCCCTCCCCCAGCGTCAGCTCCCCGCTGCTCACCGCCCGGCAGGTCTCGGCGTCCAGGGTGAGGCGCGCGTCGGGCGAGGCGGCTGGGCCGTCGCCGTACGCGGACGCGAGGCCGTCGCCGTGCGCGGGAACGCCCGCCCCGACCCGTACATGGAACACGCCCTCGTCGAGCCGGACCTCGACCACCCGCTCGCCGTCCAGCCCCTCGCCGTCCAGTCGCTCGCCGTCCAGCCCCTCGCCGTGCGGAGCCTCCAGCGCGCGCAGCAGAGGGATCGCGAACCAGTGGGCGCGGACCGCGTCGGTTGGCCGGCGCTCGGCGAGCTCGGGCGCGCCCCACTGGGCGAGCGCGGTGAGTACGGGCAGCAACTGGCTTCCGCGCTCGGTCAGTTCGTAGACGTATGCGGCGGCGGGCGGCGGGAGCCTGCGCCGGGAGGCGAGTCCGTCCCGCTCCATGTCCTTCAGCCGGGAGGCGAGTACGTCCGTGCTGACGCCGGGCAGATCGGCGTGGAGGTCCGTGTAGCGGCGGGGCCCCGCCAGCAGCTCCCGGACGATCAGCAGGGTCCAGCGGTCTCCGACGGCGTCCAGGGCGCGAGCCGCTGCGCAGTACTGGTCATAGCTCCGGCGGCGTGTCTGACGTGGCATACGACGCAGTCTAGACAACTTGTTGGACTTTCCAAGCTCGTACTTGGTAAAACCAAGTACACCGTCGAGTCCTGGGAGGGACACCACCATGGAGTTCCGGCAGTCGAGCAAGCTCAGCGAGGTCTGCTACGAGATCCGGGGCCCGGTGATCGAGCAGGCCAACGCCCTGGAGGAGGCGGGACACAGCGTCCTGCGCCTCAACACCGGCAACCCGGCGCTCTTCGGCTTCGAGGCGCCGGAGGAGATCGTCCAGGACATGATCCGGATGCTCCCGCAGGCCCATGGCTACACCGACTCCCAGGGCATCCTCTCCGCCCGCCGCGCGGTCGCCCAGCGCTACCAGGCCCTCGGCCTCCCCGAGGTCTCCGTCGACGACGTCTTCCTCGGCAACGGCGTCTCCGAGCTCGTCTCGATGGCCGTGCAGGCGCTGCTCGAAGACGGCGACGAAGTCCTCATCCCCGCACCGGACTTCCCGCTCTGGACGGCCGTCACCACGCTCGCCGGCGGCAAGGCGGTCCACTATCTGTGCGACGAGGAGTCCGACTGGTACCCGGACCTCGCCGACATGGCGTCGAAGATCACCGACCGCACGAAGGCCGTCGTGATCATCAACCCCAACAATCCGACGGGCGCGGTCTATCCGCGCGAGGTCGTCGAGGGCATCCTCGATCTCGCCCGCCGCCACCAGCTGATGGTCTTCGCCGACGAGATCTACGACCAGATCGTCTACGACGACGCCGTGCACCACTCGGCCGCCGCTCTCGCCCCCGACCTGGTCGTCCTCACCTTCTCCGGGCTCTCGAAAACCTACCGGGTGGCCGGATTCCGCTCCGGCTGGCTGGTCGTCTCGGGCCCCAGGCAGCACGCGAAGAACTATCTGGAGGGGCTCACCATGCTCGCCTCCATGCGGCTGTGCGCCAACGCCCCGGCTCAGTACGCCATCCAGGCGGCCCTCGGCGGACGCCAGTCCATCCGGGAGCTCGTCGCCCCGGGCGGCAGGCTCAACGACCAGCGCGAGCGCGCCTGGCAGAAGCTCAACGAGATCCCCGGGGTCTCCTGCGTCAAGCCGAAGGGCGCGCTGTACGCGTTCCCGCGGCTGGATCCCAAGGTGCACAAGATCCACGACGACGAGAAGTTCGTACTGGACCTGCTGCTGCGCGAGAAGATCCAGGTCGTCCAGGGCACGGGCTTCAACTGGCCGCGCCCCGACCACTTCCGGATCCTGACCCTCCCTTACGCCGACGACCTCGACGCGGCGATCAGCCGCATCGGCCGCTTCCTGAGCGGCTACCGCCAGTGAGCCGCAAGAGGAGAGCCGGAGGACAGAGCCAGTAGAGGGAACGGGAAAAGGAGCGGGTCCGAGGGCGTAGCCTGCCCCCGGACCCTGTGGATGCCGCTCACATCACACGCCGTCGCAGTAGAGAGCCCGGATCATGCTCATTGCGCCGCGTCCTTCCTTTGGACCACCGCCGATCGAGCTCGGCGGACCGGACTTGAACCGGCACTTCGACGCACCAGGCCCGGGCCCGGTCGCTACGGCGATGAGCGGCGCATGCTGAGTCTGGAGCGAGAGTCTGAGATTGACCGCGATTCCGTCAGCGGAACCGCGCATTCACGACAAGCTTCAGTTTCAGCTTTGCGCTCCTCGCGCACCCCGACCGCGCTCAGGCGGCGGGGAGTCAGTGAGGCTACCCGAAGAGGTAGCCGAAGACGGCGTCGCCCACGCGCTGGTCGACGACCTCCGCGCCGTTCGCCTCCTCACGGGCGAACTTCACGGCCTGCTGGAGCTTCTCGATCCGGTCGAGCAGCTCGTTCACACGCCGGGCGGGCAGCGCGCCGGAGAACTTCACCGTCGTCCAGTAGCCGACCGGCACGTCCTCGTAGTACACCTCGACCTGCGCCGGGTGCTTCTCGGTGGCCTCCGCCTTGACGTGGTTGCGGGGCACCTTCTTCGTACGGAGCGTGCGCACCGCCTCCGTCTTCCACGCGTCGGTCGACGGGTCCTGCGTCCAGGACTCGGAGGCGTCGAGGACGGGCAGCTTGCGGACGAACGCGTTGACGTCCGTCAGCTGCTTCTCCAGGAAGAGGAGGTACGCGACCGGCACATCGCTCACCAGCACCCGCCCGTCGACCGTGACGTCGGCGCGCGCCGAGCAGTTCGCCCAGTCCTTGGTGGCGGTCACATCGAACAGCCGGGTGAGCGTCTTCGCGGTGTCGCGCAGCACGTCCTCGGCCTTGACCTGAACCAGGGTCGACTCGGGCGGCAGCTGCTCGCCCTCCTCGTCCTTCGGCTGGTACGTACGCGACAGTCCCGCGAGCAACGCGGGCTTCTGGAGACCGTGATGAGCCGCCGTCAAGTCCTGTTGCGTCTTGGACTTGACGCCCTTCTCGACTGCGATGATCTGATTGAGCTTCGCCATGGCTGAGAATCTAGCCAGTATGCGCCCGTTTTATCGAACGAATTATCCGCCGACCGCTCGCCTCGGGCGCGCGCTGAGATGACGCCCGACCCTCCGGTGGTGATCCAGCCCCTCAAGAGTCGGACCTGCGCCGAATGCCAGCAGGGGCCGCTGTCCTTCGTCGTCCTCGAGTACCACAGGGCGTACTGCCTGGACTGCGCCGACCTCGGTCATCTCGTCTATCTGCCGCGCGGCGACGCCGCCCTCACCCGCAGGGCCCGCGAGGCGAGTTCGCTGTGGGCGGTCGTCGTCCGCCACAACAAGCGCCGTACGCGGTACGAACGCCAGGGCGTCCTCGTCGAGGAGGACGCCCTGGCCCGGGCGGAGGACGCCTGTCTGGCGGACGCCGACGCCCGCGCGCGGCGGCGGGAGCGGGACGCCGCCCGCCGCGCCGCCGAGGATGTGCGCTTCACCGCCGCGCTCGCCGACGAGATCCTGCGGCTCTTCCCTCGCTGCCCGCCCGGCCGGGCACACGACATCGCGTCGTACACCTCCGTCCGCGGCAGCGGCCGGGTGGGGCGCGCGGCGGCGGGGCGGGCACTGGACGAGGGCGCGGTCACGGCCGCCGTATGGGCCTCCGTACGTCATCTCGACACGGAGTACGACTGCCTGCTCATGCAGGGGATCTCCCGTCGGCAGGCACGGGCCCGGGTCCGGACGGTGATCGAGGGGGTGCTGGCTTCCTGGCGCGCGCGATAGCCGGAAGGGGGCGAACAGGACGCCAGGGGCCAGACGGAAGGGACGGCAGGAACGGAAGGATCACCCGAATGGGCTAGACGGACCGTTCCTGCTGCGGCCGGAAGCGGCGGTAGAGCACGGCGCCGCCGAGCAGCAGCGCGGCGCCCGCGGGCACGGCGTAGGCGATCGAGCCGGATCCGGTCTCGGCCAGTGCCCCGCTCGCCGGCGAGACCACCGCGACGTCCCGCTCCTCGGGCTGGTGCGGCTTCACGGCCTTCGGCGGCGTGGCCGGCTTCACGGGCTTCACAGGCTCCACGGGCTTCGTGGGCTTCTCCGGCACGGGCGGGTGGCCCGGGATGTTGGCGGAGGTGTTGCCGATGGCCGGGTTGAGCAGACCGACGACGTTCACGGAGTTTCCGCTGACGTTGACCGGGAGGTCGACGGGAAGCTGGATGCCGTTGCCGGAGATGACGCCGGGCGAGTTCGTCGTGCCGCCCTCGGCGGAGGCGCCGCCCTCGTTGTGCGCTCCGTGCGAGTCGCCACCGCCCTTGTTGGCGCAGGTGTTTCCGGCCGCCGGGTTGAGCAGACCGACGACGTTGACGGTGTTGCCGCACACGTTGACCGGGACGTTCACCGGAAGCTGCACCGTGTTGCCGGCCAGCAGTCCGGGCGATTCGGCCGCACCGCCGTCCGCGTGAGAGTCCGCCTGCGCGTATCCCGCTGTCAGAGCGAGCGCGCCGCCTGTGAGCATCACAGCGGCTAGACCCTTTCGGTGAACCTGCCTCATGGGTTCCCTGCCTTCAGGAGAAGTTCACGGGCACTCGCCCGCAACCGAGACAACGCTCATCAAGCCATCCGAGTAATGGCAATTGAGGCTTTCACTCCATTGGGTGCGCCCCGTATCGAACTGTCGGCCGTGCCTTCATCCTTGTGGTCCGTGCCGTCATCCCCTTGTGGTCCGTGCCGTCATCCCTCGTAGTCCTGGATCCGGCGGCCCCGGCGGCGCTCGGTCAGCGCGGGCAGCAGCCCGGTCAACTCCTCCACGATCGCGGGCACATCGATCCGCTCGGCGGCCGGCAGCGCCGCGACGGCCGCGGCGGAGGCGACGGCGTCGATCACTCCGCCGCGTACGACGATCGCGGCGTCCTCGACGAAGTCGATCTCCCCGTCGTCGCGGTGCACCAGGGCGGTGCATCCGTGGACGACGAGATCGGCGGCGGGCTCGGCTGCGGCATCGCCGGCGGGGCGGGCGGGGTCGGCCATCGGTGATCCTCCTGTCCTGGCTGCGTCTGGGCTGCGTCCTCGGCGATTGCAGAGTGCCTCGAGCGGGTGGCTTCCGGTCGAAGTCGGCGGTGTCGCGGGCGTGTACGCGATCTGCTTGCCACGGTCGCCGTGGCATGCACAACGACCTAACGACTGAAGGGATCCCCACCCGTGCCGAACGTCAAGCAGCGCACCCTCCTCGCCGTCGCCGGCGCCGCCGTGGCCATGCTGGCCGTGAGCGCCCCCGCCGCCCCCGCGACCACCGCCGCGCTCGACGGCGAGCGGCCGAAAGCGCGCCAGACGGCCGAGGCTCCGCCCGAGACGTACGTCGAGACCAGGCTGTTCTTCGGAACGGAACGGCCGGACGGCGGACCGGATGTGACAGACCGCCAGTTCATGGCGTTCGTCGACCGGAGCGTCACGCCCAGCTTCCCGGCCGGGCTGACGGTCCAGGACGGCCGCGGGCAATGGCGGGACGCCAACGGCACGATCGAGCGGGAGCGTTCGTACGAGCTGATCCTGCTGTACCCGGCGGGCGAGGCGCGCGCGCTCGACAAGAAGATCGAGCGGGTCCGCGATGCGTACAAGAAGGCGTACGGGCAGGAGTCGGTGGCCCGACTGGACGAGCCGACGCTGGCCGATTTCTGACGGCTTCCGGGGGGGGCCGGCCGGGCGGGGCTGCGGAACGGGCAGCTGGATGGCTGGCTGGGCCGGGCTGCGGAACGGGCGGCCGTCCCGCCGCGGGGCAGTCGTCTCGGGAAGGCGTAGAGCCGCTCAGCCGCCCAGAAGTGCGGTGAGCGCCCCCACCGGGTCCGCGTCCGGGGTGCCGCGCGGCCACCAGTCCTCGCGGTCGGCGTCGGACTCATAGCCGTACCAGAGGCCGTCGCGGCCGAAGCGGAGCTGGAGGGAACGGGTGGAGAGGTGGTTGCGCCAGGGCCGGAAGTGCGGGAAGTCCGCGGAGATCAGGGCCGGGCGGGCGCGGTCGAAGGGGCCGGCGGGCGGATCCCACGGCTCCTCCAGCACGGCGAGGGCGGCCAGGCCGCCCTGCCGCCAGGCGGCCACTGCGCGGGCCAGGTCGGTGGGGGTGCGGTGGGTGGCGGCGGCGAGGTCGCGGTAGAGGGCGCGGGTGGAGGCGGTCAGGCCGGAGCCGGGGTGGGCGGCGGCCAGCCGGACCGCGTCCTGCCACTCGGACAGCCCGGCGGTGGGGTCGGCGCCGGTGGTCAGGAGGGTGTGGGCGCGGGCGGCCGCCTCCGTGGCGAGGAGGTCCAGGGCGAGCGGGTCGGGCGCGCCGGCGTCGTGGGGGTAGGCGGGCGGGCGGCCCGGGTGCGCGGGCGCCGGGAACGGGGGCGGGAGCACGGGCAGCGCCCGGGCGGCGAGGGCCTCGCGCGCCGGGACCGTCGCCAGGGGCGCGGCGACGCCGGCCCGCTCGGCGGCCGAGCGGGTCGCGTTGCGATGGGAGAGGTCGGCGAGGATCTCGCGCTCGCCCCGGCCGCGCATCAGGAAGAGCACGAACGGGTCCTCGTCCAGCAGCCGCGCCGTCTGGTAGCAGAGCGCCGCCGCGTGCTTGCAGGGGTAGCCGTCGTCGGGGCAGGAGCAGTCCGGGATCAGGTCGCCCGCCGTCGGCAGCAGGTCCGCGGCGGCCGCCAGCGCGTGCGGCACGTCCTTGTCGAGCAGGGCGGCGATATGGTCGGGGCGGGCAGCGGCTGCGGCCAGGAAGTCGTCCCAGTCGTCGTCCGTGAGGGTGCGCAGACGGATCTCCGTGCGGTACGGGCGGGGTCTGCTGCCGTGGACGTACGCCGTGACGCGGCCGGGCGTGACCGTGATCGCGTCGACGAGGCCGCGGCCCGCGTAGGCACGGCCGCGGGCGAGCCGGGCCGGGTCCAGGGCGGTGTCCTCCAGCGCTTCCACCCATTCGTTGCCCCACCAGCTGGCGGCCGACTCTCCGGTGAGCGGCTCCAGGGCGGGGAACGTGCGCCGGCGGTCGTCGTACGGGTCGGCGCGGCGGGCCGGGCGGCGCGGCGTCATGAGAGCCTCCTCGGTGCCACGAGCGCCATGGGTGTCATGAGCGCCATGGGTGTCACGGGCCTCACGAGCGTGACGGGCGTCAGGGGTGCCGTGGGCGACACGGGTGTCACGAGCGTCATAGGCGTCATGAGGGCCTCCGCAGCGAGACGAGGTCGGCCAGCTCGCGGTCGGTCAGCTCGGTCAGGGCGGCCTCGCCCGAGCCCAGCACCGCGTCCGCCAACGCCCGCTTGGACGCCAGCATCTCGGCGATCCGGTCCTCCACCGTGCCCTCGGCGATCAGCCGGTGGACCTGCACGGGCTGGGTCTGGCCGATGCGGTACGCGCGGTCCGTGGCCTGCTCCTCCACCGCGGGGTTCCACCAGCGGTCGAAGTGGACGACGTGCCCGGCCCTGGTGAGGTTCAGCCCGGTGCCCGCCGCCTTGAGGGAGAGCACGAAGACGGGGACCTCGCCCGACTGGAAGCGGTCCACCATGCGCTCGCGCTCCGCCACCGGCGTGCCGCCGTGCAGCAGTTGGGAGGGGATCGCCCGGGACGCGAGGTGCGCGGTCAGCAGCCGGGCCATGGAGACGTACTGGGTGAAGATCAGGACCGAGCCGTCCTCGGAGAGGATCGTCTCGACCAGCTCGTCGAGGAGGGCGAGCTTGCCGGAGCGGCCGGCCAGTCGCAGGCCGCCCGTCCTCGGCCCGCCACTCGTCCTCAGCCCGCCGCCCGTCCTCGGCCCGCGGTCGCCGCGCCCCGCGCGCTCGCGCGGCTCCGCGGCGTGCTCCTTCAGATACTGCGCGGGGTGGTTGCAGATCTGCTTCAGTGAGGTCAGCAGCTTCATCACCAGACCGCGGCGGGCGATGCCCTGCGCTCCCTCGATCTCCGCCATCGCCTCCCGGACCACCGCCTCGTACAGCGACGCCTGCTCGCGGGTGAGGGCGACCGGATGGTCGGACTCCGTCTTCGGCGGCAGCTCGGGCACGATGCCGGGGTCGGACTTCTTGCGGCGCAGCAGGAAGGGACGGACCAGCCGGGACAGCCGCTCGACCGCGTCGTCGTCCTCGCCGTTCTCCACCAGGCGGGCGTGGCGGGCGCGGAAGGCCTTCAGCGGGCCGAGCAGCCCGGGGGTCGTCCAGTCCAGGAGCGCCCACAGCTCGGAGAGGTTGTTCTCCACGGGGGTGCCGGTCAGGGCGACGCGGGCCGGCGACGGGATGGTGCGCAGCGCCTTGGCGGTCGCGGAGAAGGGATTCTTGACGTGCTGCGCCTCGTCGGCGACGACCATCCCCCAGGTGTGCGCGGCCAGCTTCTCCGCGCTGGTGCGCATCGTGCCGTACGTGGTGAGGACGAAGCCGCCGTCCAGCTCGGGCAGCGTGCGGTCGGCGCCGTGGAAGCGGCGCACCGGCACGCCGGGCGCGAACCGGGTGATCTCCCGCTGCCAGTTGCCCAGCAGCGACGCCGGGCAGACGACCAGCGTGGGGGCGGGGTGGGCGCGGTGCAGATGGAGGGCGATCACCGTGACCGTCTTGCCCAGGCCCATGTCGTCGGCGAGGCAGCCGCCGAGGCCGAGCGAGGTCATCAGGTCCAGCCAGGCCAGCCCCCGCAGTTGGTAGTCCCGCAGGGTGGCGGCGAGGCCCGGTGGGGGCGCCGGGAGGGCGGATACGGCGGTGAGGCGGTCGCGCAGGGTCGCCAGCGTGCCGGTCGGCACCGCCTCCACCGTCTCGCCGTCCACCTCGGCCGTCCCGGTCAGGGCCACGGCCAGCGCGTCGACCGGCTCGAGGAGCCCCAACTCCCGCTTGCGCGCCTTGCGTACGAGATCGGGGTCGACGACGACCCAGCGGTCCCGCAGCCGCACGATGGGGCGGTGCGACTCGGCCAGCACGTCCATCTCGCGATCGGTCAGCGGATCGCCGTCCAGCGCCAGCTGCCAGTTGAACGCGAGCAGCTCGGCGCTGTCGAAGAAGGGGGTGCCGTCCGTCGCCGAGCCGGGAGCGGGCCGCACCACCGCGGCCGCGGTGAGCGAGCGGGCCAGCTCCTTCGGCCAGTGCACGGCCACTCCGGCCGCGTCCAGCCGGGCCGCGCCCGGCCCCAGCAGTTCGTACAGCTCGTCCTCGGTGAGCGGCAGCACGTCGGGCACGTCCCGCTCCAGCAGCCGGGCGAGCGGCGGCCAGACCCGGGCGGCGCGGCGCAGCGCCAGCACCGCGTCGATGCGGGCGCGCGGCCCGAAGTGCTCCTCGCCCTCGCCGGTCCAGAGCCGGGCGGCGTCGACGACGAGGGTCGGGTCGGCGAGGCTGTGCACCTGGACGAGCGCCGCTCCGGCGTTCCGCTCGGCGCCGTCCTCCTCGGCGACGTCGAAGAGCTCGAAGGCGGACAGGTCGAGCCGGAGCGAGACGCGCACGCCTGCGTCCATGCCCGCGGCGGCCTCCGCCGCCCACTCCCGGGCGCCCGGCAGATGCTGCGGGCGCATGGACGCGAACGGCGCTCCCGTGGCGTGCGCGGCGGCGGGCGTGCGCGGCAGGGTGTCGGCGACCGCGTCGAAGAAGGCGCGCACCAGCGCCTCCGGGTCGGGCAGCTGGAGCGGCCGCAGCCCGTCGACGGGCACGGCATGGGCTTCGTACGGCATGGCGGCGGCGATGGCCCGCAGCTGCGCGATGTCGTCGGCGTCCAGCGGGCCGGCGCGCCAGGCGTCGTGGTCGGTCGCGGTCAGTCCGGGCAGCAGCCTGCCGCGGGCCACGAGATGGAGGGCGTGCAGCGCGGCCGCGCCCCAGCAGGCGGCCGCGGGGTGGGCGGCGGCGTGCCCGCGGGCGCGGGCC